>CAIUDS010000027.1 GCA_903897985.1 uncultured delta proteobacterium | reverse complement strand
TCCCGGGGATGAATCGCGGTCGAGGCGAGAGGCGTGATCCGGCCGTTCAGCCAGCCGAGTTCGGGCCCGGGCATCAGGCGGCGCCGCGGCGGGCCAGCCAGGCCTTGAAGGCCTCGGGCGGGGTCCAGTTCAGGTGGCCCAAGGTTTGCATGGCAAGGAACCGGAGGGCAAGCTATCATAGTGTAAAAGGAGTGTCAAACGCGCCAGGGGCGGACCCCGTTCTGCGCCGCCGGCTTGACTTAACGAGGAAAAATTGAGACCATAAACCAAGTTTTCCAGGAGGAGTGGCCGAGTGGTCTAAGGCGGCGGTCTTGAAAACCGTTGGGCGGAAGCCCCGTAGGTTCGAATCCTATCTCCTCCGCCAGGGAGGTTATTCTTAAACACAAAGACACAAAGGCACTAAGGTTGAAGATTAAAGATTCAAGTGCTTTTTTGCTTTTGGATTATCTTTGTGTCTTTGTGCCTTTGTGGTAAAAAAAGGATTTGCCTCAGAGAGACGTGGAGAGTTGGCCGAGTATGGCTTAAGGCGCACCAGGCAAGTTAACGAAAACGAGATTTTGTGGCCATCAAGGCTAACGGTGATAAGTCCACGGTTAGCCGAACGCGGAGAGTTGGCCGAGTATGGCTTAAGGCGCACGATTGCTAATCGTGTGTGTGGTGAAAACTGCACCCAGGGTTCAAATCCCTGACTCTCCGCCAGATTTCAAGGTGGACGATGGAGGGAAGGATTTTACCCCAGCGAACCGTCAACCCTGAACCGTGAACCACACGCTGAGCTGAAAGGGACGATTGATGAAAACCATCGTATTTATCGAGCCGCGCTCTCCGGACGACCATATCTTTTCCCGCTACGGCCTGCCCCGGCTGGGCATCTTGATCCTGGGCTCGATCCTGGAAAACGCCGGCTACTATGTCAAGGCCTTTGTCGAGGACCTGGCCGATATTGACCTCCGGGAGGTGCTCAAGGCCGACCTGGTCGGCATTTCCACCATCACTTCCACCGCGCCCCGCGCCTACGAGATCGCCCGCCTGCTCAAGAAACGCGGCAAGATTGTGGTCATGGGCGGACCGCACGTGACTTTCCTGCCGGATGAGGCCCTGCAGTCCTGCGACTTCGTGCTCAGGGGCGAGGCCGAGGAAAGCATCCTCCCCTTCGTGCGCGCGCTCGAGACCGGCAAAGACCTGGGCCAGGTGCCGGGACTGTCCTTCCGCGTGGGCGAAAAATTTTTCCACAACCCTCCGGCCGAGGCCTGCCTGGACCTGAACCGCCTGCCCTTCCCGGATTTTTCTCTGCTCAAGGGCAAGCTCCACGACATCCGGCCGGTGCTCACCTCGCGCGGCTGTCCCTTCGATTGTTCCTTCTGCACGGTCACCCAGGTCTTCGGCCGGCATTACCGTTTCCGCTCCAAGGAGAGCGTGCTCCGCGAGCTGCGCGGGATCGAATCGGATCAGCTCGTGTTCTTCTACGACGACAACTTTACCGCCATGCCCTCCCGGACCAAGGAGCTGCTCCGGATGATG
>CAIUDS010000026.1 GCA_903897985.1 uncultured delta proteobacterium | reverse complement strand
CCGTTCTATAAATACCTGGGCGAGGACCCGAATATGTTGATGAAAAAGGGCGTGAACGAATTGCTCCGCTTCTACGACCACTACCTCAAAGGCATTGACAACGGCATCGAGAAGGAGCCGCCGATTTTTATTTATGTCATGAACGGGGGCGGCTGGCGGACCGAGAACGAATGGCCGCTCGCGAGACAAAAGATCACCGATTTCTATTTCGAGGCGCAAAATGAATTGCGCGCGGACCGCCAGACCAGCGGCAGCGACAAATATACCGCGGACTTCACCCATGACGCCCGCTTCGGGACCAAGAAGGGCAACCGCTGGCTAAGCACGATGGGCCAGGCGCCCAACGCGCTCCCGATCCGGACCGAACTGGACAAGAAATGCCTGACCTATACCGGCCCGGCCATGCAAGCGGACACCGAAGTCACCGGACATCCGATCATGGATTTCTGGGTTTCATCGTCTTCGGACGACGCTGATTTCTATGTCTATCTCGAGGATGTGGACGAAAAGGGCATGGCCCTTCTGGTAACCGAGGGTGTACTCCGCGCCGGTTTCGCCAAGGTGGTGAGCAACGACCGCGAAATAGACTCGGGCAAAACCGGGGTGAAGGTGCTCCCGGAACTGCCCTGGCACGGCTTTGAAAAAGCCGACTACCGCCCGGACATTTTCGCGGGCGGAAAAATCATCGAGCTGGTCTTTGACCTCAAACCCACCGCCTGGGTGTTCAAGCAGGGACACCGAATGCGCGTTTCCGTCGCGCTCGCGGACTGGCCCACCTTCCGTTTGCATGAACGGCTAGCCCCGGACAACGATCCTCAGAACCCGGCCAACATCCGGCCCATCATCACCATGTATCGTGACGGCGGCCACCCTTCAAAAATCCAGCTCCCGATTATTCCGTAGTAAATTGGGGTCAGGTCTATAGTTTAAAGTTAACTGCGGGAGACAATAATGGCTGCGCGAAAAAAAGGGAAAGCGGAACAGAAAGGCAAAGACTTTCCCCGCGGATTTATCTGGGGCGCCGCGGCCTCGGCCTACCAGATCGAGGGCGCGTATAATGAGGACGGCAAAGGCGAGTCGGTGTGGGATCTGTATTGCAACCAACTCAAGATCGCGGCGAATGGCGAGACCGGCAATGTGGCGATTGACCACTATCACCGTTATAAAGACGATGTAAAAATAATGAAGGAGTTGGGGCTGAAGGCCTACCGCTTTTCCATCGCCTGGACCCGGATCCTGCCCGCCGGCGTCGGCGCGAAGAACCAAAAGGGGATTGACTTTTACCACCGCCTGATCTCCGAACTGCTTGCCGCGGGCATCGAGCCGATCCCGACTCTTTACCATTGGGATTTTCCCCGCGCGCTCTCGGACTCGGGCGGGTGGTCGAACCGCGCCAGCATTGACTGGTTCGCGGAATATGCCGGGGTTTGTTTCAAAGCTTTCGGCGACCGGGTGAAAACCTGGATCACCTTGAACGAGCCCTGGGTGGATTCCTACGCGGCCTCCTACTGGCTGGGCAAGCCCAGCGCGGAATCCTTGGCGCGCTCAACCGTGGCCGCTCATCATCAGATGCTGGCGCAGGCCCGGGCGATCGAGGTGTATCGCAAGTCGGGCGGGAAAGGAAAAATCGGGGTCACGCTCAGCTTAAGCCCGGCCCACCCGGCAACCGCTTCGGCCGCGGATAAAGAAGCGACCCTTCGCTTTGACGGTTTTTTCAACCGCTGGTTTTTGGACCCGGCGCTCAAGGGCGAATACCCGGAAGACATGGTCAAGCTCTATCGGGAAAAATTGAAAGCGCCCGAAATAAAGACCGGCGACCTGGATTTGCTCAAAAATAATCTGGCGGATTTTCTGGGCGTGAATTATTATTCGCGGAATGTCATCCGGGCTTCGAGCGAGGCGCCGGTGCTGGGACTGGCACAGGTTGAAAACCGGGATCCAACCTGGGCTTATAATGGCGAGGTATATCCACAGGGACTTTACGATTTGCTCGTGCGCCTAGATCATGATTACGGCCATCCCGAGATCATCATCACCGAAAACGGGGCCGGATTTGAAGGGGAAGACCGGCTGGAAGCGGGCCGCGTGCATGACCGCAAAAGGCAGGATTACCTCGCGCGCCATATTGAGGCGGTCTCTCAGGCCCTGGCCAAAGGCGTGAAGATCAGGGGATATTTGGTCTGGTCGGTGTTTGACAACTTCGAATGGATTTTCGGATTCGGCCGGAGGTTCGGGATCGTGTATGTTGACTTCAAGAGCCAGGGGCGGATTTGGAAAGACAGCGCTTACTG
>CAIUDS010000025.1 GCA_903897985.1 uncultured delta proteobacterium | reverse complement strand
GAGATCGCGCGGGCGCTCGAACGGCTGGGCCGGGAAAAATAGGGGATAGATGGCGAAACCAAAAACAATAAAAAGCGGAAAAGGACCGCGCGAGGAATCGCGCCGGGGGAAACCGACGCCGCCGAAAAAAATGGACCAGGGCTTGCCGGCAAAAGCCCTTTTGCCGCCCCCGCCCGTCAGGGACCAGGTTTTGGCATGGTTGTGTTTGAGCGGGATTATTGCGCTGTCCTTTCTAATGAACTTCCATACCCTGGTTGACACCGACATCTTCTGGCATCTCAAGACCGGGCAAATTATTTTCTCGACCCATCGGGTGCCGCATCAGGACCTTTATTCTTTTACTCGGGCCGGCAAGGAATGGATTGACGCGCAAGGGCTCTTCCAACTGATCCTCTATTCGCTCTACCGCTTTTCCGGCTATACCGGCATGATCCTGTTTGGCGCCATGCTCACCGCCATCACCTGGGCGCTGCTCATGGTCCCGGGCTTTAACCCCAATAAATATATTTCAGCGATCGCGCTGGGTCTGATCGCCCTGCTCGCGTCCGCGGTCCGGCTCAAGCTGAGACCGGAAATATTGAGTTTCTTCTATATCGCGCTCGAGCTGCTCCTGCTTGACCGGTTCCGGCGCGGGGAAAAGCGGGCCTTATATCCTCTGCCCTTTTTGCTATTGCTCTGGGTGAACAGCGAAGGCTTGTGGCCGATTTATTTTGTGATCCTGTCGGTCTTTTTATTGGAGGAGTTGCTATTCGTGAGGGGTTTCGGGATCACCCGGTATATGCCAAGGCTTTCACCGCTTCCGCCGAAATCATCCGCGGCCGGGCTCTTGATTGCGCTCCTGGTTTCGATCCCCGCGGCGTTTCTGAATCCTTACGGACCCCGGGGCGTGGTCTTTCCTTGGGTGCTGTTTGAGGAAGTGTCTTTTCCCGGCAGCGCGCTGGGAAAGTTGATCAACGAGTTTCGCAATCCCTTTACCAACCTGCCCTGGCTTGATCGCTCGGCTTATTTCGCGGTGCTCATCTTTTCGGCGATCTTCTTCGCGACCCTGCTTTACCGGCGGCGGATTTATCCGGCCGCCACGCTGCTCTGGCTCGGGTTCCTCCTGCTCTCCGCCAGCGCGCTCCGCAATGTCGCGCTCTTTTCCATCATCACCCTCGGGCTCTCCCTGCAAATCCTGGCGCAAAACCGGGACCTCGAACTCTTCCCTTTCCCAGCCCTGGCCCGGCGGTTGCGCAGATTCCGACTCCCCGCGGGCATCACGGTTTTGGGCTTGATCATCTTTCTGGGCGCGGATATCGTCACCAGCGATTTCTTTATGCGGAACCGGACCCACTCGAAGTTCGGGATCGGAGCGCTGGAAACGGAATACCCGATCCGAGCGGGCGGGTTTCTCAAAGAAATTATGACCAGGCAGGGCAGGCTCGAGGAGTTGAAAATATTTCCGGACGCGGAGGCCTCGGCCTATCTGATCTGGACCGGCAACCCGGAGTGGAAAGTTTATGTTGATCCGCGCTTGGAGGTCTATGGCGAGGAGTTCCTGGTCAACCATGCCCGGATTTTGGGGGACTGGCTGGAGTTCAGCCGGGAAGACCAAAAGTATGATTTTGACGCGGTGGTGGTCGGCTCGTTCCAACTATTGAGCAATCTGATCGTGAACCTTTACCATGATCCGCAGTGGTCGCTCGTCTATCTGGACGGGACCAATGTGGTTTTTCTCAAAGACCAGCCACGGCTGCGATCGGTGATCGAGAAATACCGGATAGATTTTTCGAAGGAATTTTACCGCCCGGTCCCGCGGGATTTGAGCGGGGAATGGCTTACGCAGGAACGGCTTAACCGGGGCATTTTATTGAGCATGCTGGGTCAGCCGCAATGGGCCTTGCCGGAATTCGAGGAAGCGGTTAAACTCGAACCGGACAACCCGGAATTGAATTATAATCTGGGCTGGACCCTCAATGTGTTGCAGCGTTTCGCGGAGGCCCTGCCGTATTTGGAAAAGTCGGCAAGCATGGAGCCGGGAGCGGTTGCCACTCAAATCCAGTTGGGCCGGGCCTACGCCATGACCGGCCAGACCGGGAAGGGGCTGGAGATTTTCCGGGCGATTCTGGAAAAGGACTCGCGGCAGATCACGGCGTGCATGGACATCGCCAAGGTCCATGAATTGATTCTAAGGAGCGGCGAGGCGGCGGAAGCCTGGGAGAGGTGCTGGGCGATTTATCAGTCCGATCCGCAGGCTTTTCAAATGTTCGGGGCGGATATTTCCCAGGCGCTCGAGCGGCTGGGCCCAAAGAAATAAAGCGCCATGAGCAAAATAAAGCGAAAGAATTTGAAAAAAAGCGCTCTCCCGCGGCCGGAGCCGGGGAAGAAGGTTCTTAGGCCAGATTCCCGGCCAGGAATCCCAGGATGGCTTTCCCCTCCCAATGATCGCTTCCTGGGATGGGTCTGTCTGGGGGGAATAATTATTCTTTCCTTTCTGATGAGCTTTCATACCCTGACCGATACGGATATTTTCTGGCATCTCAAGACCGGGGAAATTATCTGGAATTCTCATCAGGTTCCTCAAAAGGATATCTATTCCTTCACCGTGGCGGGCAAAGAATGGATTGACGCCCAGTGGCTGTTCCAACTCATCATTTATTCGCTCTATCGCTTTTCCGGCTACACCGGCATGATCCTGTTTGGCGCCATGCTCACCGCCATCACTTGGGCGCTGATCATGGTCCCGGGCATCAACCCCAATAAATACTTTGCAGCGATCGCGCTGGGGCTGCTCGCGCTGCTCGTCACTTCCGCCCGGCTCCGGCTCCGGCCTGAAATCCTGAGCTTCTTCTATATCGCCATGGAAATCTTCCTGATCGGCCAATTCCGCCGCGGGAAAAAATGGGCGTTATATCCCCTGCCCTTGCTGCTTTTGCTTTGGGTGAACAGCGAAGGCCTGTGGCCGATTTATTTCGTGATCCTGGGAGCGTTTTTAGGTGAAGAAATCCTGTTTTGGCTTCCGTTGCGGGCCGAGCGGTATTTTGCCCGGGCATCCGCTTTTCCCGCGGCAAAGGCGGCAGCCGGTCTTCTTATTTGTCTGAGCCTGTCGGTTCCCCTGGTCTTTGTCAATCCTTATGGATCGCGCGGCGCGCTTTTTCCCTTCACCCTTTTGCGGGAGGCTTCTGCTCCAGATAATTTTATCCACAATTTTATCTTGGAATTCTTAAGTCCGTTTGATCATAAGTTTCCTTTGTTCTTCCGCTCAATATATGTTTCCTTGCTTGCGGTATCGGCTTTGGCCATGGCGCTATCACTATTCCGCCGGCGAGGGAATCCCGCATCATTTCTGCTCTGGGCCGGCTTCCTTTATCTCTCCCTCAGCGCGGTTCGCAATGTAACCCTTTTTGCCGTTGTCACCGTAGCGCTGGTCGGAGTCATCCTATCGGAAAACCCGGGCCAGGAAATTTTTCCCTTTCCCCGAATCCGGGACAGGTTTTCCCGCTTCCGCGCTTTTGGGGCGATAGGCCTCTTGGTCTTTATGTCCTTTGTGACCGGGGAAGTGGCCGCCAGCAGGTTTTTCCTCTGGAATAAATGTTATATTCGGTTCGGGGTCGGCGTTTTGGAAAATGAATACCCGATCCGGGGCTGCCAATTACTGAAAAGAATATGGCCGGAGCTTGGAATGACGGGCGGATTTAGAATATTTAATGAGATGGATACCGCCGGGTACCTGATCTGGTCCGGCTGGCCGGAATGGAAAGTATACACCGATCCCCGCTTAGAGGTTTATGGCGATAAATTTTTTGCGCATACGGTTCCAGTGTTCACTAACTGGCAGGCCTTTGAGCAAGAGGATGACAAATATGATTTTAATGCGGCGATCTTGAGCAGTCAGACGGGCGCTCTGCCTTTTCTGAAAAATCTTTACCAGAGCCCAAAATGGGCCCTGGTTTATCTGGATGGACAATGTCTGATTTTCCTGAAAAGGCCGGAAAATCCCGACGGCCATCCCTTGCTTTCAGCCGCGATTCAGAAGTATCAGATTGATTTTAAGAAATCTTTTGAGGTGGCGCCTCCCCCCAATTTACAAGGGCCCTTGCTGGCACAAGAGAAGTTCAGATTGGGTTATTTGCTTTCTAATCTGGGTCAACATGAATTGGCTGTGCCGGAATTTGAGGAAGCGATCAAAATCAATCCCAAAGATCCCAATGTTGCGAAAGCAAATTCTTATCTGGGTAGAACGCTTTTCCAATTAAAACGCTTTCCGGAAGCCCTGCCGTATTTGGAAAAGTCGGCAAGCATGGAGCCGGGAGCGGTTGCCACTCAAATCCGGTTGGGCCGGGCCTACGCCATGACCGGCCAGCCCGGGAAGGGGCTGGAGATTTTCCAGGCGATTTTGGCCAAGGACCCGCGGCAAATCACGGCCTGCATGGACATCGCCAAGGTCCACGAGTTGATTCTAAAGAGCGGCGAGGCGGCGGAAGCCTGGCAAAGATGCTGGGCGATTTATCAGTCCGATCCGGAGGCCTTCCAGCCGGCGGCGGATGAAATCTCCCAGGCCCTGGCGCGCCTCAAAGCAAATGCCGGGAGCAAATGAACCAATGCCCAGGGAAAAGATAGAAAAGAAAAAGGCCAAAGAGGCGCGCGCGCAGCCGAAACCGGCGAAGGGCTTGCCGGAGCAGAAAGTTATTGCGCCTCCGCCGAAAGATAATTGGCTGGGCTGGATCTGTTTGGCGGGGGTAATCGCGCTAAGCTTTCTCATGAGTTTTCACACCTTGGTGGACACCGACATTTTCTGGCACCTCAAGACCGGGCAGATTATTTTCGAGACCCTGCGGGTGCCGCACCAGGATAGCTATTCCTTCACCATGGCGGGCAAGGAATGGATTGATTCGCAATGGCTGTTCCAGCTCCTGTGCTATCTCCTTTACCGGATGGACGGCTATCGCGGCATGATCGTTTTCGCCGCCGTCCTGGGCGGGCTGACCTGGGTTTTGATTTTGGCGCCGGCGCTCCGGCCGAAAAAATATTTCTCCATCATCCTGTTCGGCTTCATTTCCTTGCTTTGCGCCTCGCTCCGGCTCAAGCTCCGGCCTGAAATCCTGACCTTCTTTTACATCGCGCTCGAAATTTTTCTTTTATTCGAGTTCCGCCGCGGGAAAAGATGGCCGCTCTATCCCCTGCCTTTTTTGCTTTTGTTCTGGGTGAACAGCGAGGGTTTGTGGCCGATTTATTATGTGATTCAAGGAGCCTTTTTGCTGGATGAAATCCTGATGCTGCCGGGCTGGGGCGCGGGCAAATACCTGAAAAGGCTCTCCCCGCTGCCGCCTCGGCAATCGGCGCTCCGGTTGCTCGCGGCTATGGCGGGATCCATTCCTTTTACTTTTATCAATCCTTATGGATACCGGGGCGTACTTTTTCCTTTGACCCTGCTGCGAGAGGTTTCTTCCGAGAGCAGCTTCATCCACCAGACCATCAGCGATGTGCAAAGCCCGTTCCTCCGTTTGCCCATGCTCGACCGCTCCATCTATATCGCGCTCATCGCCATGTCCGCGGTTTTTTTCCTGCTCTTGTTTTACCGCCGCCTCTTCTACCCCGCGGCTTTGCTGCTCTGGGCGGGATTTCTGTTCCTGTCCATCAGCGCGCTCCGCAATGTGGCCCTGTTCGCAGTGACCGCGGGCGCGCTCTCGGCAGGAATGATCGCGGAAAATCTCGACCGCGAAATCCTTCCGCTCCCGGCGCTGAAAAACAAGTTGCTGCGTTTTCGCCCCGCGGCCGCCGCGGTCCTGCTGGCCGCGGTGATATTTTTCATGGTAGATGTGGCCACCAGTCGTTTCTTCATGCGCAACGGCACCCATGCCCGGTTCGGGGTCGGGGCTTTGGAAACCGAGTATCCGATCGGGGGAGGACAGTTCCTCAAAGCGATCATGGAGCGGTCGGGGAAGGTGACGCCTTTGAAAATTTTCGCGGACGCGGAAAGCTCGGCTTACTATATCTGGATGGGGTATCCGGAGTGGAAACTCTATTTTGACCCACGGCTCGAGCTCTACGGCGAGAAATTTTTGGAGACCTTTGTGACGGCCACGGAAAATCCGCAGGAATTTATGCGGGAGGACCGGAAATGGGATTTTGACGCGGTGGCTCTGACCTCGTTCCAAAACCGGACGGATTTGATTCTCAGCCTTTACCACGATCCCCAATGGGCGCTGGTCTATCTGGACGGGTTCAATGTTATTTTTATCAAGGATCAGCCGCGGCTGGCTTCGGTTATCACGGAGCACCGGATTGATTTTCAAAAAGGGTTTTCCGGCCCGATGCCGGCGGATCTTACCGGCAAGTGGCTGGCGCGGGACCGGCAGTGCCTGGGATATATCCTCATGATTTTGGGGCAGCCGGAGCTGGCCTTGCCCGAGTTCGAGCAGGGGGTCAAGCTGATCCCGGAGGATCCGGAGATGAATTACTACCTGGGCTGGACGCTGAATATGCTGCAGCGGTTTGCGGAAGCCAAACCGTATCTGGAAAAATCGGTAAAAGGGGATCCCAAGGCGATCTGGCCGCAGATCCAATTGGGCCGGGCTTATGCCATGACCGGGGACACGGATCGGGGGCTCGGGATTTTCCGGAGCCTTCTGGAAAGGAATCCGTATGAGCTTACCGCGTGCATGGACATCGCCAAGGTTTATGAACTGATCCTGAAAAGCCCGAACGCTTCCGAGCAATGGCAAAAGTGCTGGGAGATCTATCAGTCCAACCCGCGGGCTTTCCAGCCCCAGGCCGAAGAAATCTCGCAGGCTTTAAAACGCCTGGGAAAAATGAGATAATATTTTCATCGGATGGCGAAGAAGGCCAAAAGGAAGAAGTTCCCCAAAGCAGCGCCCGGTTCCATGCATGCGGCCAGGAAGCCCGCGGCCGGAGCAACCGGGCCGACGAAAAGTTTCTGGGAAAAGATTCCCACGCTCCCGCCGCCCAAGGACGAATTTTTGGGATGGCTCTGCGCGGCCGGAGTCATGGTGATCTCCTTTTTGATGAGCTTCCATACCTTGATTGACAACGACATCTTCTGGCACTTGAAGGCCGGGCAGATCATTTTTGAAACCCATCAGGTCCCGCGCCAGGATCTTTTCTCGTTCACCCGGGCGGGCAAGGAATGGATTGACGCCCAATGGCTTTTTCAGCTGATCATTTACGCGCTGTACCGGCGCTTTGGATACGCCGGCCTGATCGGCATGTTCTCGACGCTGACCGCCCTTACCTGGGGCTTAATCCTCGCCATCGGATTCCGTCCCCGCAAATATTTTATCCTGATCCTGGTCGGATTGGCCGCCCTGCTCACCGTCTTCATCCGGCTCAAACCCCGGCCCGAAATTTTTAGTTTTTTTTATCTTGCGCTCGAGTTGTTCCTGATCCACTTCGCCCGCTCGGGCCGCAAATTCGGTCTTTATTTGATCCCGCCGCTGATGCTGGTCTGGGTGAACAGCGAGGGCTTGTGGCCGGTGGGCTTCGTGGTGATGTTTGCCTACTTATTGGAGGAAATAGTATTTGTGTATCTCCCGGGGATCAGCCGGCGGTTCGCCATGAATCCCTCAATCCATTCGCGGCAAACCTTGATTCGATTAGCGCTGGTTTTGGCGATTTCCGGGGCCTTGGTTTTTATCAACCCTTATGGATTGCGGGGGGTTATCTTTCCCTGGACGCTTTTCCAGGAAGTGTCTTTCCGGGAAAGTTTTCTCGGGAAGGCGATCAATGAATTCCGGAATCCGTTCACCAATCTTCCCTGGATCGTGCGGTCCGCATATATTTCGTTGATCGTTATATCGGTGCTGTTTTTTGGAGCCGTGCTCCGGAAAAAGAAAATATATCCAGCCGCGCTTCTGCTCTGGATCGGTTTCTTGATTATCTCGGTTTCCGCCCTGCGCAATGTTGCGCTCTTCGCCCTGGTCACCGCGGCGGGCATCGGCGCCATCTTGTCGGAAGAGCCGGACCAGGAGATTTTATCCTTTGCCGGGGTCCGGGATCGTTTATCCCGGCTGCGCGCCTTCGGGGCGGCGGGGCTCTTGCTGCTCATGGTCTTTTTGGGGGTGGATTTGGTTCGCAGCCGCTTTTTTATCAGGAATAACTTTATTATCCGGTTCGGCGTTGGCGCGATGGAAACCCAGTATCCGCTCCGGGCCTGCCGGTTCCTGCGGGAGATTTCGCCGGAACTGGAAAGCGCCGACGGCCTGAAAATATTTGATGACCTGGGCAGTGCGGGGAATTTGATCTGGACCGGCTATCCGGATTGGAAAGTGTATGTGGATCCGCGGCTGGAGGTGTATGGCGACAAATTCTACGAGCATTACGCCTATTTGTTCGGGGACCCGCGGAGTTTCGAGGGGGAAGACGCGAAATACGGCTTTGACGCGGTGGTTTTGAGCGAGCTGAAGAAGTATGAGGATTTTATCAGGTATCTTTATCACAACCCGGCCTGGGCCATGGTCTATCTGGATGGGAGGAGCGTCATTTTTCTCAAACAACCGGGGCCGGCCCATCCCGACCCGGCGCGCGCGGCGGTCGTGCGGAAATATCAGATTGATTTTCAGAAACCGTTTGTCAGCCCGCTTCCGCGCGGGGTCGGCGGGATTTATCTGGCCAACGAAAAGTATGTCCTGGGTTTTCTGCTGAATTATGTAATGGGCCAGAGCGCCTTGGCGGCGCGGGAACTTTCCGAAGCGGTCAGGCTGAATCCGACCGACCTGAATGCCAATTGGTTCCTGGGACATATTTTGATAGAAATGAATCGCTATGCGGAGGCCCGGCCCTACCTGGAGTTTGTGGCCCGGGAAAATCCGGACTTTTTGCCCGGCCGCATCGAGTTGGGCCGGGCTTATGCCATGACCGGGGAGGTGGACCGGGGACTGGGGATTTTCCGGAGCCTTCTGGAAAGGAATCCGTATGAG
>CAIUDS010000024.1 GCA_903897985.1 uncultured delta proteobacterium | reverse complement strand
TATGTGGAGGAGAGCCTGGACCGGCTGGCGGATAACATGACCAGTATCCTCGGAAAGCCTCTGCCCATTGCCTTTGACGAGTGGAACCTATTGGGCGGTTTCCGCGGCTTCCTCGATCCTTCCGCCAGTTTGAGGGAAGCCGTTGCCGCGGCCTGCGTCATCCACTCCATCCATCGCCGGGCCCAGCTGGTCAAAATTGCCGACATGTTCGCCGCGGTTAACGCCGGCGCTCCGCCCATAATCACGGACCAAAACAGTCTGGCGCGGACCCCCATGTTCCATGTGCTGAAACTCTATAGTGAAAACACGCTGAGCCAGGTCGCGCCCGTCGAGGTCATGAGCCCGTCATTCTCTTCGCCAAAATTCGGAATCGTGCCCGAAAGAAAAAATGTCCCGGCCCTGGATGCCTCGCTCACCGCAGACTCGGGAAAACTGTCGCTATTCCTGGTCAACCGGAGCCCGGATCAGTCGCTGCAGGTGGAGCTCGAAATCGGCGGAACCAGGGCCGGACAAGACGCGACCGTCAAAACCATCACCGGCCCGTCCTGCTCAAGCAGGAATCAGGTTGGAACCAGGGAGGAAGTATCAACCGTCGGCCGAGAGATTGCCTGGCCCGGACAGATATCCATTCCTCCCCACTCGGTCACCCTGCTCACGGCCGCGCGGAAATCCTGAGTTTTAGCCCACCAGAGAGCGCGGAGAATTCGGAATCCGGGGACGGGGAACTCCCTCTGAAGCCATCTGATATTTGCCGTGAGAAAATCCAGGTGTTAGATTTGAGAAATTACACTCATGACAGGAGGCCGGGGTATGAGGAAGATTTGGTCTATTGGTGGGTGGCTGCTTTTGGGAATGGCGTTGGCAATGGCCTCGAGGGCTTCGGAAGTTGTCTCGCGCGATGTGTTTGTCTGGGGCCGCGAGGGTTACCTTACTTTTCGCATCCCGGCCATGGTTGTTACCGGGAACCATGTGGTTCTGGCCTTTTGCGAAGGCCGCAAGACCGGCATTGCGGACCACGGCAACATAGACCTGGTGTTGAAGCGAAGTTTTGATGGCGGCAAAACCTGGGGGCGGCTCCAGGTAATCCAGGGCAAGGGGTTCCAGACCTGGGGCAATCCCGCGCCGGTGGTTGACCGCGCAACCGGCGCGGTCTGGCTTCTCTTTTGCCTGGGTAATAACCGGGTATTCGTTACCTCGAGCCATGACGACGGCGCAACCTGGGCGAGCCCGGCCGAGATAACCTCATCGGTAAAGCCCGCGGGATGGGGCTGGTATGCCGCCGGCCCGGGTCATGGCATCCAGCTCGCGAGCGGCCGGCTGCTAATTCCGTGCGACCATGCCGGGAAAGGCATGGCATCGCATGTTATCTATTCCGACGACCACGGCAAGACCTGGCAGCTGGGCGGCGTGCTTGAGCCGGGCACGGACGAGTCCATGGCGTTTGAGGCGGGAGACGGCCGGGTCTATCTAAGCCTGAGGAACAGTTACGGCAAGAAACGGCGGGCGTATTCCTGGAGCGAAGACGGCGGCATTAGCTGGTCACCGGTAAAGCTTGACCAGGCGCTGGTTGACCCCACCTGCCAGGCGAGCATACTTCGCATTCCCGGCAAGGATGGCTCTCCAGGCATGGTCTTGTTTTTGAACCCGGCGAGCGGCGGCCGCGAGAACATGTCGGTTCGCGTTAGCCTCGATGATGCCAAGAACTGGGGAAATCCCACAACCATATCTTCCGGTCCTTCCGCCTACTCGGATCTGGCCGCGCTTTCAGACGGGCTGGCGGGGATGCTTTATGAGAACGGCAAACTCTGGCCTTATGAAAAGATTACCTTCACCGTACTCGAACTCGAGCCATGAATCGCGCCTGATAGCTATCCGCCATACTTTAGAACCGAGGTGGTGGATACGCCCTGAGTCCGGCCCACCGACTCGAGCAAGGGAATAAAAAGGGCGGCCCGCAGGGGCCGCCCTTGGTATCGTTATCCGATTCTTAATAAGCCTGGACCGGGTAACTGCTATGGGTGTCTATGCTGCCGAAGCCGAGCTGGCCGGAGGCGTTGGAGCCCCAGCACCAGAGCGAATTGTCACTCTTGATTGCGCAGGTATGACTGCCGCCGGTGATCATGACGGTCCCGATTCCCTGGCTCTTGGTGGGCTGGGTCTTGGGATTGGTTTCCTTGCCGATCCCGATTTGGCCCGAGCCGTTGGATCCCCAGCAATAGATCGCGCCGCTCTTCCTTTTCCCGCAGGAGAAAAACTGCCCGAGCGAAAGCGCGTTCCAGTCCGTGATCGCGGTGAGCACTTTGACCGGTTTGGTCTTCTGGCCGCGCACATTGCCGATGCCGAGCTGGCCGTAAGTCACATTGTCGCCCCAGCACCAGAGCGAGCCGTCTTTTTTCTTGGCGCAGGTGTGCTCCCGGCCGCAGGCGACCAGGGCCCAGTTGGTGTCGGCGTTGACTTTGGCGGGCTTGAGCTTGTCCCCGATGGACCCGTATCCGAGCTGGCCGTACCAGCCGTATCCCCAGCACCAGAGCATGCCGTCGGTCTTGAGCGCGCAACTGTGCCACATGCCCGAGGATAATTGTTTCCAGGTGGTGGCGGTCCCGACCTGGACCGGATATTTGTAACGGTAGTCATAACTATTTTGGCCGATCTGGCCATGGTCGTTCATGCCCCAGCAATAGACGGCGCCGGAGGTCTTTCGCGCGCAGGTATGATAACCGCCGGCGGAAACCGCGGCCCAGTCGGTGGCAGCGGTGGACTCGCGGGTCGGAGAATTCTTGTCAACACTGTTGCCGATGCCCAATTGGCCTTCGCCGTTGTCTCCCCAGCACCAGAGGCTGCCATCAGTTCTGGTCGCGCAGGAATGAGCCCAGCCGCCGGTCACGGATGCCCAGTTGGAATTAACGGTGGACTCCTGGACCCGCAGGTTGCTCGAACTGTTGCCGCCGTTGCCCAATTCCCCGTTCAAGCCCGCGCCCCAGCAATATATAGTCCCGTTGGTGGTCACCCCGCAGGTGTGGCTCAAGCCGGCCCCGACCGCTTTGTAGCTGGCATAGGTTATGACATTGCTGGCGTTAGTTTCAAACGGTTCCTGCCCCGCGGCCGGATCCGGCGACTCCCCGGCCCCGCCGCATCCATATGCGGCCACCATCACCCAAAAGGTGATTGCCATGATAACTTTTGCCTTGCCTTTCATCTGGAACCTCCTGAAAAATTGTTAATCGCGAACCTTATCCAGCCAATTTGCATTCAGCCGTCTGCGCGGAGAGATTGCCATCGGAAGATGGAGTAATATTGATAATAGCTTGCAAAGGAACGCTTGCAACTTTTCGCGTCGGCCCGGTCTGGCCGCGGTGGAAGCGGGATGCGGCGGCCGGTGGAGGCGGGTTCTTATTTTGCGGCCTGTTTTTTGAGGTCCTCTTTATGCTTCTCGAAAAATTCCAGGGTTTCCTTCACCGCGGCGACCACGCCGTTGCTGCTAAAGCTCGCGCCCGAGACCGCGCGGATGTCCCCGCTGTCCTTTTCGAGCGCCCACTTGGTGTTCTTGAGGTTTTTCTTGAGGAACTGTTGCTGGAAGTCATCGCCGGCGACCTTGCCGCCCAACTGCGGCGTGTCGCTGATGCTGAGAACATCCATTCCGGTGATGTCGCCGTCCGGGGTCAGGCCGAGCATGAGCTGGAGCGGGCCTTTGTAGCCCTGGCCCTGCCAGATCAAAGCAAAACCGAGCAGGTCCTTTTTCTTGCGCAGGGGATAAATCTTGCAGCCCTTGTTCGGCTCATAC
>CAIUDS010000023.1 GCA_903897985.1 uncultured delta proteobacterium | reverse complement strand
GTTTCTTGGTTGTTCGTGAACTCATGGCTTCTTCTCGGCTACTGCCGGTAAGTTCAATTTGTTTGAGCCATGATTTCTTGTAGGCCGCATAATAATATTTTGCAGTCCCCTTCTTTTTAAAAACTTGGCTAAAAAACGCTAAAATGTCTTCTAGAACTTGATCCTTTGCCATAGTCGTTCATTCACCCCTCTACATATTCTCCGCAATAAGGACAGGTAACAATCCCCATATAATCAATGTAAATGCCAAATGGTAGGTTGCAGTGCAAGCATGCGATTTCAACAATCTTCTTTTTTGAACGCCTAGTTGAACGAGATTTCCTGGATTTCATTGGGCCACCTCTCTTTATTTGAGCGCCTTCGATTTTCGCTTTATGTTTCTCCCAGATTTTGATTCCAAGAGTTCGGATATTTTCGATAAAAATGTTGATCCAAGTTTGAAGCTCGATAAGAAGTTGTGAAGACTTTGTTTTGCCTCGCTCATATCAACAAGTATATCACCTCACCAGAGGCCCTTCCAATCTTTTTTCACTCCCCCATCACCTGGACGCAAAAATTGCGCGCCAGCGGGCCGTCGAATTCGGCGAAGTAGATGCGCTGGCGCGAGCCTTTGACCAGCTTGCCGGCCGCGATCGGGAAGTATGCGAAGTAGCCGGAAAGGATGCTCTTCAAATGCGATGGCGCGTTGAACGCGATCCGGCCGTCAATGTCGAGGTAGCGGTTATGGAAATAATTTCCGCTCTCGGGCGCGAGCGATCCGAGATTGGCAATCACATCCGCCTCCAGACAGGGCAGGCCCTCGGTGACCAGGATGCCGGAAGAGGTGTGCTGGGTCATGACATAGACCGTGCCGTTCTTGACCTTGCTTTGCTTGACCGCCGCTTCCACCCGGTCCGTGATGTCCACCAGTTCCTCGCTCTTCCTGGTCTGCACCTCCAGCGTTTCCAGCTTGATCTTCATCTCACGCCTCCCCGAGCAGTTTTTTCGCGTTCTCTTCAAAGATCAGTTTCAAGCACCCCTCGGTGAGTCCAAGGCTCCGGACCGCGTTCGCCATATTCTTGATCTCAACCCTGGGGTAGTTCGACCCGAACACGATCTTGTGGCGCAGGCTTTTCTCGATGAGCGAGAGCGGGACTTGCCTGGTCATCACGAACGCGAGGAAGTCCTTGGGGTTGTCAAAGTAGAGGCAGGAGGTGTCAATGAAAACATTGTGGTATTTGAGCGCGAGCATCGTGGCGTCGAGCACCCAGGGCCAGCCGAAATGCGCGATCACGATGTTCAGGTCGGGGAACTCGTAAGCCACATCCTCCAGCAGGATCGGCTGCGAGTATTTGGACTTGACCCTCGGCTGCCAGCTCATGCCGGAGTGGAAGAGGACCGGGATTTTCAGCTTGTTCGCCATGGCATAGACCGGGGTCATCAGCTTCAGATCGTTCGGATAAAATTCCTGGAGCGACGGGTCCAGCTTCAACCCGCGCAGCTTCAGCTTCTTTACCGCGAACTCGAGGTCTTCCTCCGCGTTTTTCTTGTGCGGGTCCACGCTCGCAAAGCCGATCAAGCGCCGGCTCATCTTACACAGCTCCGCGATCTGCTCGTTGGAATAAATGCGGCATCCCTTAGTCGTCCAGGCGTCAATGGGCAAAATCACCGCGCGCTCGAGCCCGGAAACCTCCAGTTCGAGATGGAAAGTCTCGAGCGGCTGCGCGTTGTTGCGGATGTAAAAAACCTCCCGCGCGATCCGCTTCAGGTCCGGATGCTTCGCAATCATCTCGCGCACCAATAACGGGTGCGTGTGGAAATCAATCATGGTCCTCTCCTTGGTTCAAGCTTTCGGAAATTCTAGCCCAGCCCCTGGATTTGAGCAAACGATTTTCAGATTCTTGAGAAGAAGATTTGCCAGAACCTGGCCCGGTCCAGCTTGAGCGGGGCGTTGAGGGGCGCGCCCCTCCCGGTTTCAATTTTTATGCCCAGGCCATCTCGGTCCTTGACCTCGATCGAGATCGGGTTCGGGGTGAACACGGACGGGTCGAGGAGATAAATCACCGCGAGGGTGTCCCACGGGAAGAAGCCGCGGCCCTGGTCGGTGGAGAAGAAGAGTTCGTTGAAATGGAGCCAGGGCTTGACCTGCTTGGAGAGGTAGGGAGCGAGGAACGGAGCGGATTGGAGTTGATGGAATTTCTCGCGGGTGAAGACCACCTCGGTGCACAGGTCGGTGCTGATCATTACGAACTTGGGCGCGGATTCAATGACGAGTCGGGTGGAGTCCGGGTCAGAGCCCCAGTTGAGATCAAAGGCTCCGGGAGGAAGACCAAGGAGGCGGGCCTCCAAGGCCCCGCCCATGGAGATCACTTGCTTTATTGACGGGCCAACCTTGGGATCGGATTTGATCGCCGCGGCAAGATTGGTGAGCGGACCGATGGCAATGATCGTGATTTCCCCCGGAGCGGAAAGGACTGCGTCCTTGATGAACCGGCTCGCCGGCGTCTCCTTATAATCCCTCGGCCCATCAGCTCCCCGATATATTGGCAGGTCGCGACCCGATGCTTTTATTATTTCCTGCGCTTTGGCATAGGTCTTGTTCTGCGTATGATTCCCGTAAATAGTCGTGATCCCGACGATCTCCAGTTCCGGCGAATTCAATCCAATCGCCATCGCCAGCCCATCATCCACATCCCGGAACGGATATCCGATCGCCGGGTCGGTGTCAATGATTATTTTTTCGCGGGCCTGGAGTCCGAGCGGGAAGAGCAGGCAGCTCAAGATGATCATCGTTAACTTTCTCGGCATCGCGCCTCCATCCTGACAAACCTTTGAGGCCAGAACCTCCCTAGTTTGCCGCTGTTCCAGCAATCTATCAATTTCAGAAAACCTTGTCAAGCGCCAAATTGCTGACCGTCTAACACTTTTTCTTCCCCTTATCTGCGCGGGCAATCCAAGCAAAATTTCTCAGTTCCGGCTCCGGAAGATGAGCGCGCACCCATGCCAAATCAATCATAACTTCCTTGAGCGCTTCCTCCAGATACCGAC
>CAIUDS010000022.1 GCA_903897985.1 uncultured delta proteobacterium | reverse complement strand
GATCTAAGCTGCTGAGCAAAAACAACCAGGTGATCGCGGAGGGCGTTACCGATGGGAGAGGGCTCGCGGAATTCCGCGAGTTGACCAAGACTTTCAAAGACTTCACGCCCTTCGTGGTCCTGGCCGAAAAAGGAACCGATTTTTCTTTCCTCGCCTTTGCCCAGTCCTTGTTCAATACCTCCAGCTTTGACATCGCCGGCGATGAATACATCACCACCAATTACGAGGCCTACCTTTTTCCGGAGCGCGACATTTACCGACCCGGCGAGACCGCGCATGTGGCCTATATGATCCGGGACAACAATTTTCTGGTTCCGCCCAATTTCCCGGTCACGCTCAAGGTGCTGACTCCGGACAACCGGCTGTTTGCGACTTTGAAAAGCTCGCCGGATGAGCTCGGGAGCGGCGAATTCGCGGTGGATTTTTCGCGGGAGGTTTTGACCGGCCATTACGCTTTCAGCCTTTACGGTCCGGAGGAAAAGCCGATCGGGAATTTGGACCTGAAGGTCGAGGAGTTCATGCCCGACCGGATGAAGGTGGCGGTGACCCCGGACAAAGCGCGCTACCTGGCCGGGGAGGCGATCGTCTTCAAGGTTCAGGCTAATTACTTGTTCGGGCCGCCGGTGGCGAACCAGAATTCCAATGCGAGCTGCCGGATCGAGGAGCGGAAGGTTTCCTTCCCGCAATTCAAGGATTTCGAGTTTAGCAATACCTTGCGGCCCTGGGTGGAGCCGATCAATCTGAGCCTAGGCGAAAATGAGCTCGATGAAAAAGGCGAGACCGCTTACACCTGCAATGTGCCGGCCGGCCTGGTCCCCAATTCCGGCGGGCTTTCCGCCACCATCTCGGCCAGCGTGTTCGAGCCGGGCGGCGGCCGCGCCGTGACCGCGCGCAAGATGCTGGAGGTTGACCCCTACCCGGTCTATCTCGGCATCCGAAAGGATTTTAAGGGAGAGCCGGCCCCGGGGGACGCGGTAAAATTTTCCGTGGTCGCCCTTGACCCCGAGGGCAAGCCGGTCGCGGGCCGGAACCTGGTGGCCAGGTTTTACAAGCTCGAGTGGCACTCGGTGGTGCGGTATGAAAACGGCAAATACCGCTATGTTTCCGACCTGAAGAAGAACTCGATCAAGGAAGTTAAGATCAAGACGACCGCGAACCCTTCGCCGGTGGAATTCAGCTTTTCCGATTACGGTGATTTCGCGCTGGAGGTTTCGGACACGGAAAGCCCGGCAAGCTCGTCCATCGAGTTTTATATCTGGGGCTGGGGATACGCGCCCTGGGCCATGAAGAACCCGGACCGGATCGAGCTCAGCCTGGACAAAAAGGAATACCTGCCCGGCGAGACCGCGCAGCTCCTGGTCAAGGCCCCGTTCTCCGGAAAACTGATCCTCATGGTCGAGACCGGCAACCTGCTCAATTACTCGGAATACGATATGAAAGAAAACACCGCCAAGATTTCCATCCCGGTGTCGGACGATTTCAAGCCCAACGCCTATGTGGTGGCGACCCTGCTGCGCAGCTTCAAGTCCGCGGAGCGCTTCGCGCCGCTCCGGGCCGTGGGCATCGCGCCCCTCAAACTGAGCTCGGCTCCCCGCCGGCTGGAAATAAAAATCGCCGCTCCGGCAAAGATACGGCCCAACGCCAATCTCGAGGTGAACATCGAGGTCCCGAACGGCGCCGGGGGCAACCTGACCCTGGCCGCGGTGGACGAGGGAATCCTCCAGTTGAGCGGGTTCGCAAGCCCGGACCCGCTGGCATACTACTACCGCATGCGCGGGCTGCCCTTCGGGCTTTTTGACATTTACTCCCTGATCCTGCCCGAGGTGGCCCCGGTCCCGCCGCGCAGTCCCTTCGGCGGCGACATCTCGCGCGAGCGGCTCAAGCGCGAACTCGCGCCCATCGGGGTGAAGCGGGTCAAGCCGGTGTCGCTCTGGAGCGGCCTGGTCAAGCTCGACGCCGAGGGCAAGGCCAAAATAAAATTCAGCGTGCCCCAGTTCAACGGCAACCTCCGCCTGATGGCCGCGGCCTTCACCTCGAACAAAATGGGCGGCGCCGAAGGCTCGGTCATCGTCCGCGAACCCATCACCATCACCTCCTCCTTCCCTCGGTTCCTCGCGCCCGGCGACAAATTCACCATCCCCATCACCATCTTCAACGGCACCGGACAGCGCGGCGACTTCACCGCCTCGATCGAGACGCAAGGCAGGGTCAAGCTGGCGGAAAAATCTCATAAGGTGTTCATCGAAAAGGACGGGGAAGCCACTTTGAAGTTCGAGGCCGAAGCCCAGCCCGCCATCGGCAAAGACCTGTTCACGGTAAGGGTCAGCGGCCCGGGCAATGAGCAGAGCATCGAGCAGACCGAGCTCGCGATCCGGCCGCCCTATCCACTTTTTTCTCAGACCGGGATCGTTGCCGCCACCGAGTCCAAGCCGGCAAGTTTCTCGTTCCCCGGCGGCTGGGCCAAGGGCACCGAGCAGTTCAAGATCGCAACCATGAGCACGCCCCTGCTCAAATATTCCGAGGGCCTCAAATACCTGGTCCATTATCCCTACGGCTGCATCGAGCAGACCACCTCCAATGCCTTCCCCCTGCTCTATTTCAAAGACATCGCCAAACTGGTGGCGCCGGAGTTGTTCAAGGACAAATCGGTGGACTACTTTGTCAATGAGGCCATTAAAAAACTGTCCGCCATGAACCTCGGCAACGGCGCCTATGCTTACTGGCCCGATGGCCGTTACGCGGCCGATCCCTGGTCCTCCATCTACGCCACTCACTATCTGGTCGAGGCGAAAAAGGCCGGTTACAATGTCCCGGACCTCATCCTTGACCGCTCCCTCGATTACCTTTGGAGTTACACCAACAGCCGCGCGGTCAAGGACTACTGGGAATGCGAGCAACTGGCTTATGCGCTCTATGTGCTGTCGCTCGGGGGCCGGGCCAACCTCAATGCGATGGACTGGGCGCTCAAGTCCAGCATCTGCAAGCTGGACGATTTGGAAACCCGGACCCTGGTGGCCGGAGCTTATGCCTACTCGGGCGATCTCAAAACCGCGTCCAAACTGTTCCCGGTCGGGGGCAACCCCGCCACCGGCAAGATTGATACCGGCCACAGCTTCTACTCGCCCACCCGCGCGAACGCGCTCGCGCTCAGCGTGCTCCTTGACACCAGTCCCAACCATCCCGCCATCCCGGGCTTGGTCAAGGCCATCAGCGACGCGGCTCAGGGCGGCAGATGGTATAACACCCAGGAAAACGCCTTCGGATTCCTCGCCTTGGGCAAATACTACCGAACGCAGGAAAAGGCGGATTATAAGGGGACCATTGTCGTCGGCAAGCAGACCATTGGGGAATTCAACCCCAAAGGCGCCGAGTTCTCAAGCTCGGGCTGGTCCGAACAGAAGGTGGCGGTGAACATTTCCGGGCCCGGCACCGCCTATCTTTATTGGGAAATGAGCGGCATACCCGCCACGCCGCCGGACATCAAGGCCGAATCCGCGGGCATGGAAATCTCGCGCACATACCTGGACGAAAAGGGAAACCCGCTGGACTTGCAGAATATTCCGCAAGGCTCGCTCGTGATCATCAAGATCGTGATGAGGGCCATCAGCGACAGCCTGGATAATGTGGTCATGAGCGACCTGCTGCCCGCGGGCCTCGAGATTGAAAACCCGCGGCTGCTCACCACGGCCAAGCCGGATTGGATCTCGGACAAGACGGAAACCCCGCAATACATGGACATGCGCGACGACCGCATGCTCACCTTCCAGAGCCTGTATCATGGAGACAGTTTTATCTTCTATTACGCCACCCGCGCTGTAACCGCGGGAACCTTTGTCCTGCCTTCGGTCAAGGCCGAGGCCATGTATGACCCGTCCTATCGCGCCATCACCGAGATGGGCAAGATCAAAGTGGTGGAAAGGAAATGAGGGGTAGGGCTTGAACAGATTCAGGCTGAGCAAAAAGCCGGTCCTGCTGCTCGCCGGGCTGGCGGCGATCGCTTTGCTCATGGTCATGATCCGCCTGATCATTGGGCCGGTCCCAATGGATTTGCTTTCGCCCCGGCCCAGCGTCGTGGTCATGGACCGCAATAACAACCCGCTCGGCTTTTTTCTCGCCCCGGACGACTCGTGGCGGTTTCAGGTCTCGGCTTCCGAGCTGGACCCCGCTCTGGTCAAGGCCGTGATCGCTTATGAAGACCGCTGGTTTTATTTTCATCCGGGAATCAACCCGTTCGCCTTGGTCCGGGCCTTCCGCCAAAACCTCGGCGCCGGCAAGATCGTTTCCGGCGGGTCAACCCTCACTATGCAGGTCGCGCGCATGCTCGAGCATCGGCCCCGCACCTACCGCTCCAAAATCTTTGAAATCCTGCGGGCGCTCCAGCTCGAACTCAACTTCTCCAAGAAAGAAATCCTCACCTTCTATTTCAACCTCGCGCCTTATGGCGGAAATATCCAGGGGGTCGCCGCCGCGAGTTGGCTTTATTTTGGAAAGGCGCCGGACCGGCTATCTCGCGCGGAACTAGCGCTCCTGGTGGCGCTGCCGCAGTCGCCGGAGGAACGGAGACCGGACCTGCACCCGGACGCGGCCAAAAAGGGGAGAGACCGCATGCTCGGCCGGTTTCGAGAAAAAGGCTTGATCTCGCAAGAGGAATACGATCGGGCGCTGCGGACCGAGCTCCCGAAAACGCGGCGGCCTTTGCCCATGATCGCGCCGCACCTCGCGCAAATGCTGCTCGCGCGCGCGGACTCAAGCGGCCGGGTGGTTTCCACCGTTGACCGTGACCTGCAAATCTTTTGCGAGGCCAAGCTGAGATCGCATATCGCGCGCCTGAAATCACGCGGGATAAAAAACGGCGCCGTGGTGGTGATCGAAAACAATTCCCACGCCGTGGCCGCCCTGGTCGGGTCCCCCGATTTCTTTGACATCCCGAGCCAGGGCCAGGTCAATGCCGCGCTCGCGCCCCGCTCCCCCGGCTCCGCGCTCAAGCCGTTCCTCTATGCCCGGGCCCTCGACCGGGGACTGGTTTCCCCAGAACTGCTCCTGCCCGATGTGCCCAGCAAATACGGGAGTTACGAGCCGGAAAATTATGACGACACCTACCGCGGAATGGTCCCCATGCGCGAGGCCCTGGTCAACTCCCTGAATGTCCCCGCGGTGACCCTCGAGGCCAAACTCAAGGAGCAGGGCGTCTATAGCATCTTGCGCAAAGCCAAATTCAAAAGCCTCACCCGGGACCGGACTTATTACGGCCTGTCCATCATCCTCGGCGGATGCGGGGTGAACCTTCTGGAACTCGCCAATCTCTATGCCGCGCTTGGGGGCCAAGGGATTTTTAAACCCTACCGAGTGATGGAATCGGACCCGCTGGATCCGGGCGAGCGCTTTTTTTCCGCGCCCGCCTCTTATATCGTTACCGACATCTTGAGCCAGGTGAAACGGCCTGACCTCGCCAATGAACTGATCCCCGCGACCAACCTGCCCACCATCGCCTGGAAGACCGGGACCTCTTATGGCCGGCGCGACGCCTGGAGCATCGGCTATGATCCCGAGTGGACCGTGGGCGTCTGGGTCGGCAACGCGAGCGGAGAAGGCAATCCCGAACTGGTGGGGACTTTGTCCGCGGCGCCGCTCCTGTTTGAAATCTTCGACGCGCTCAAGTCCGGCAAGAAGCAGGGATGGTTTTCGCAGCCCCCGGAGGTGGGCTTCCGGCAAGTGTGCGCCTTGAGCGGAATGATCCCGACTCCAAGCTGCCCGGACACCAAGGAGGAAATGTTCATCTATAGCATTTCCCCCAGCTCGCCCTGCAATTTCCATCTTCAGTTCGATATTGACGATCGGACCGGGGCGCGGCTGTGCTCGCATTGCCGCGAGGGCAGAAAATTTTCGGAGAAGACTTTCATCAAATGGCCGCAGGAAGTTGCCAACTGGATGCGGGCGAACAACCTGCGGGTGGAGGAAGTGCCGGCGCATCTGAGTTCCTGCCCATATCAGGACGAGGGGAAGCCGCCGCAAATTATTTCGCCGGCCGAGGGCGACCGGTTTTTATTGCGCTCGGGGATCGGGCTTCAACTCCAGCAGATCAAGCTGCGCGCCGCGGTGGACAACCGGGTCAAAACCATTTTCTGGTTTGTGGACGGCAAGGTCGTTTATCAGGGCCCGCCCGCGCAAAGCGTTTTCTATTTGCCGGTCCCGGGCAGGCACCAGCTCGTGTGCATGGACGAGGAAGGCCGCAAAGCGAGCGTGAGTTTCACCATCCAATAACTTCGGCTACATCTCCAGTTCCAAAAATTCCCGCGGGGAAAGAATGCGTATGGCGCCAACGGGCGAGGCGGGAAAATGGCGCTTATTCCCGGTGATAATGGCAAAAGCTTCGGCCGAAATCGCAACTTCGAGGAACATCCGATCAGCCGGGTCGGGGAGGTTTAATCCCAGCGGCCTCGGCAAAACCTCCTGCGAGTTCTCCAGCATAACCTCCAGCACCTGGAGCGCCTCCTCCCTGGAAAAGGGCCAAGCCGGCCGGGTAATCACTTCCTTATATTCGGAAACAATCCGGGCATCCACGCAAAGCGTGACTTTTCCCTCCGTAACCACTCTGAGAAATTTCGCAGACACTCCCTGGGGCGAAAACAGCCCGGAAACCAGCACATTCGTATCCATCACCACTTTCATCGGTTCCCGGCGTCGGATTTTCGCTCCTTCCGGACCTGGGAAATAATCCGGTCAATCTCCTTCATGGAAAGCTGATCCAGCCCCGCGGCTTGCGCCTGCCGGCCAATCCGCTCCAACGAGCTCAAGGCCCGCTGCCTCCGCAGCGCGATCAGATCGTCCTCCAGCGTCTCCTCGTCCGCCCGGACCAGGATCGCCAGCGGCTTGCCGTTGGAGGTCAGCACCAGCTTCTTGCTCTTTTTCAGCAAATTCGCCAGCCCCGCCGTCCCCTGCCGCAAATCCCGGATGGTAATAAATTTCATATTCGGTCCTCCTCAACCGTTTGATCTATCCGGTTCCATGTTACACAATTGTGGCACAATTGTCAAGAGCGCGAGGAGCTGATCGGCAACCCCTTTTCTAAAAATACCCTGCCCGTCAAGCTCTCCCCTTAATCTGGTATTCTGGTACCAGAATACCAGATTAAGGGATTTT
>CAIUDS010000021.1 GCA_903897985.1 uncultured delta proteobacterium | reverse complement strand
CGGATGCTGTAGTTGCGGCTGTTTTCCCATTTTTCCATGTAGCGGACCCGGTCCTCCGGCGACAGCCCTTTCAGGGTCCTGGGCTTGAAAATGAAAAAGATGGGAAGATAGTTGAGCGCACTGAGCATGAACTTGAACCCGATCAGGGTGAGCGGATCAAAGCCCTTGGCGAACCGGTTGAACAATCCCGCCAGGTCCAGGTCCGCGGCTCCGGTCTCAAACGGCCCTCCCTTGGGCATGAAGGTCTCGGCCACCGTCTTCAACATCTCCAGATACCTCGGGCTCAGGTACCCCGCTTGCTTTTCGCTCCCGGAATTCATTTCCCGCTCCTTGGTTTTACTGCTCATAACCCCGGATCAACCGCCAAACCCCATTATCCGAAAATAACCTTGCCTTCCTTCTTGGCCGCGCTCAGCACCAGCCCCCGACCCGCTTTCCATTCCTGGTCGGAATAATAAAGGATGTCAAAAGGCTTCCTGGTAATATTCACCAACTCCCGATTAACCCCGCTGACAAGTTTGGCTATTTCAAATATGTTTTTGCCCCGGAAATCTTTGGAAACAATAATCAAATCAATATCGCTGTCCGGTCTTTCTTCATCTTTTGCATAGGACCCGAACAGAACTATCTTGGCCAGACTAATCCCTCTTTCTTCAAAAAGTTCTTGAAGAATTTTCTGTATTTTCATAAATTCTTTCTTAGCCATTCTACAACTCCCCTTGTTTTTTGCAGCATCGTTGCCGCCTCCGCCTTTTTATAATGCTTGAGTATTTCTTCAATTTCATCCGGGTAACGGGTCGGAACGCTCACCGTGTTTATCTCATCCACAAAATCCCTTAGATTCTGAGGCAGGGCAAGCCCGAGCTCTTTCAGAAAATAATTTAGGTTATGAACTTTGGACGGCTCCTTTTGAAATTTCTTGGTATAAAGTCCTTTTAAAGCTTTTTCGATGGAGAGGTGGCACATGAAGATTGTGTATATATATCTGCCCGACTTGAGCATATCATCCGCGGTCCCGAGATCGTAGTCGGCCTGCTTGAACCACTCTCCGGGCGGTTTCAGTTTTCTATTCATTTGTGCCTGCCTTAAGCATCTCTCATATTTTAGCTTTTACTGCCCAATTATGCTATTTGGCCGGGATCAGCGGCAGGATGATCCGGCTGGGATGTTTCTCGTCGTGATAGATGATCTGGTATGCGGTCTTGCGGCAGTTCGGGCCGCCGTCGCCGGCGCAGTTGGTGTTGCGGTCGAAGCGGGGGAAGTTGGAGGACGAGATTTGGACGCGGATTTTTTCCCCGGGCTGGAAGGCGTAGGAGGTGGCCCAGAGGTCTATGGTGTATTCGTAGACCTTGTTGGGGGTGATCGCGCTCGGGTCGTCGTAGCCCTCGCGGTAGCGGGCGCGGATGGCGCCATCGGCCAGGTTGATGCTCCGGCCGTCCGCTTTCACCACGCACAGCTTGGCCATGAAGTCGGTGTCGCGCTCGCTGCTGGAGGCGAACAGGACCACCTTGAGCGGCCCGGTTATCTCGAGCTCTTCCTTCACCGGCGCGCTCGTGAACACCAGCACATCCTCCCGCTTCTCGTTCAGCGTCTGCTCCTCCGCGCCCTCGTTCTCCATCAGGTTGTTGCCGCCCAGGGTCATCACCGGGTTCTGCGGATCGTATTTGAACTCATCGGTGGACTCGAACCCGGGCTTCTCGGCCGAGAGCCAGCCGTTGCCCAAGGCGGTGTTGGCCTTGCCCTGGCTGTGGAGGTACCAATCCACCCACTCCGTGCGCGCGAGCGGCCACTCCTTTTCATCGCGCCAGACATTTTTGCCCATGACATAAATCCGGACCGGGGCCATGCTTTCCACCCCGTTCTGCTCGCCCTTCATCCAATAATCGAACCAGTCAATCATGAACATATCCCGGAACATGGCCATGCTTTTGGCTTCCTTGCCGATGTCCTTGCTCCCGACCGCGCCGTGCGCCCACGGGCCGATGATCATGCGCGTCCCGCTCCGGGCCGGCTCCGGCGCCATCTCCTTCATGGCCTCGAAGTCCTCGAGCTGCGCCTTGAGGAAAATGTCATACCATCCCGCAACCAGCATGGCCGGGGCCTTGACTTCCTTATAACGGTCGAAGTAATTAAACACCTTCGAGTGATAGGCAAACCCGGGATAGGCGAACAACTCGATCATCTTTTTGGTCGCGTCCGGATACGGCTTATTGGGCGCGTCCGCGGACGCCAGTCCCAAGGCCACGGCCAGGTGTTGGATGTCCATTTTGCCCAGTTCCTCGAAGCTGTATTTGAAGTCCGGCTTCATGGGCATGTTGTAGAACCCCTCTTCCGGCCCGATCTTCTTGGTCCCGCTCGAGACCAGGGCGGAAAGCGAGCTGCCCCCGGATTGCTTGCCCACGCCCGCGCTCCAAGCGGTGGCGAGTCGGTAATGGAACGCGCCGCCGGTGAAAATTAGCTTATACAGGCTGGGGGTGGTGATGAGCGGATAGAAGGCCTTCATATATGGATCGTCGTCCGCGATCACCCACTGGGTGTATCCGAAATAGCTGCCGCCCCAGGCGCCCAGTTTGCCGTTGAACCAGGGCTGCTCCGAAATCCATTTCACCGTGTCCCGGCCGTCGTCATCGTCGTTGACAAAGGGAATGAAAACCTCGCCCTCGGACTCGAAGGTTGCGCGGCAGTCCTGGATCACGAAGATATAACCGCGCTGGGCAAACAGGCGGCCGGCATTGCCGGCGAAGTTCTTGCCATAGGGGAGCCGGCAAAGGATGACCGGATATTTGCCTTCGGTCTTGGGTTTGTAGATGTCCGTGGCCAGCTTGAGCCCGTCCCGGGCGGTGACCATCACATCCTTGACCACCACCACCTTGTCCGAGACCGGACTCAGCTTGAGCATATGCCCCACGATCCGGCTGCAGGAACTGCCCAGAATAAAAACCGTAGCCGCGATCATCACAATCAAAGCGCCCAATCTCTTATTCATAACCATTCCTCCCGGCAGGTATTTGCCCAAAGATTTACCACAACTCGATGCAAAGGGCAAGAAAGACTTGAGAAAAATTCCTGTTTCCTGGTTTCGGGACTGGCGGGGCCAGAAAAATAATCAAGCGACGGTTCTCTGCCGCGGCTTGATCTTGCCCCGTCTAAACGGGGCTATTATTCGCTAAAGCCCGTTGCCGGGCTTATTTGTGGGCCGGAAAAAGCGCGCGATTTTTTCCGTTATCCCGCGCTACTCGATCAGGATCATCAGAGCCATGAGGCCGATCCCAAGCAGGATCAGGGCGAACTGGAGGGCGGATTCCGAGGCCTTGACCTCGCAGCCCTGCTGCAGTTCCGGCACCAAATCCGCCGCGGCCATATAAATGAATCCGCCCGCGGTGATCGGGAGCATGGTCTCGGCGTATCCCTGGAGGTGGGGGCCGATCAGCAGGGAGCAGAGGGCGCCGGCAAAGGCGGTGAGGGCGATCAGGAAATTGAGGATCAGGGCCTTGCGCGCGGTCAGGCCGCCATAGACCAGGATTCCGAAGTCGCCGATCTCTTGCGGGATTTCGTGCAGGATCACGGCCAGGGTGGTGGTGATCCCGAGCGGGACGCTCACAATGAAGCTGGCCCCGATCACGATGCCGTCAAAAAAATTATGGACCGCGTCCCCCACCAGGTTCATAAAAACCACCGGATGCGGATGGCGCTCGGAAGTGGGCAGATGACAATGCCGCCAGCGCACGAATTTTTCCAGCACGAAAAAAATCATCATCCCGAACACGATCAGGAGCGAGGGGATCAAATGATGCTCGAATTTTTCAAACGCATCCGGGATCAGGTGAATAAAGGCGTCCCCCAAAAGACCGCCCACGGCGAAGCTGACCATATAGAGCAGAATCCTTTGCAGGAAACCTTCTCTCAAGCTGAGCGTGAAAATCCCGATCAGCGAAATGGCGCTGACAATAAATACGCTCACCAATGTGTAAGTCCAGACCAGCACTCGTTTCTCTCCTGAGCTTTATT
>CAIUDS010000020.1 GCA_903897985.1 uncultured delta proteobacterium | reverse complement strand
TCGCCGTGACCACCGACCTCGGACATCCCAACGCGGTCGGCAACCGCATCATCGCCGAGGAAATGGCCCGCGCTGTTTTATCGCTGTATCCGTCTCATTAGTCACAGCGATACGCTCTCAACGGCAGCAGAAGTTTTTTTTGCGTTCAACTTCGTGCAATCGCTCATGGTCTTCGTGCTGCGGACACTCTTGTCCGCAGACCTTAGAATTCAACTATCGGGATTGACCTGGGGCGAAGGCGTCGCGGAGGCCGTCGCCGAGGAAGTTGAAGGCGAGGATGGTGAGAAAGATGGCGAGCGAGGGGAAGAGGATGAGGTGGGGGTGGAACCGGAGGTGCATGAAACCGGCGTTGGCGAGGGTTCCCCAGGACGCGAGCGGGGGCTGGATGCCCAAGCCGATAAAGCTCAAGGTGCTCTCGGCGAGGATCACGGAGGGGATGCGGAAGGTGATGGTCACGATCAAGGGTCCGAGGGTGTTGGGCAGAATATGCTTGAACAGGATGGAACCGGGTTTGGCCCCGAGCGCCACCGCGGCCTCCACAAATTTTTCCTCGCGGATGCGGAGCACCTCGCCGCGCACCAGCCTCGCGATGTTGACCCAGCTTACTAGGCTGAGCGCGATCAGGAGTGAGAGAATTTCCGGGCTGACCATGCGGATCAGCCAGGGCAGATGCAAACCCGCGAACATATTGGCGAGGCCCTCGCGGTCAATGGAGGCGTTGATCAGGATGATGAGCAGGAGGTCGGGGAAGGAATAAACCACATCCGCGATGCGCATGAGGAAATTATCCAGGCGGCCGCCGGCATAGCCGCTCACCGCGCCAAAGACCGTTCCCAGGAACAGCGAGAACAGGGTGGAAAAATAAGCGACTGCGAGCGAGATGCGCGCGCCAAAGATGAGGCGGCTGAGGAGGTCCCGCCCCAGTTCGTCGGTGCCCAGCCAATGCGATGCGGCCGGATTGATGAGCATAGCCTTGGGGTCCTGAAAGTCATAGCCAAAAGGAGCGATCCATTGCGCGCAAATCGCCACCAGGGTGATGAAGACGATATAGGCGAGTCCGGCCATGGCCGCGCGGTTCTTGCGCAGCCGGCTCAGGCCCAACTCGAGCGGGCTTTTGGATTTTATTTTTGGCATCGGAACAAAACCTTCAAGGCCGTTCGGGAAGCGGCCTTTTTGAAAGCGGCTTCAAAATCTTCCAGCTCATAAACCTTGGTGATCATATCGAGCACATGAGTTTTTCTTTGCGCGAGCAGCTTGAGCGCTTTTCGGAAATCCCCGCACCTCGAGCCGATCAGATGAAGCTCGTCCACCACCAGCTGAGACAGGTCCATCCGGGGCTGCGCGTGGAAGGTGCTCTTGAGCACGATGGTCCCGGTCGGCTTGCAGATTTTCAGGGCTTGGGCCAGGCCGGATTCATCGCCGGTGGCCTCGATCACCAGCTCCGGTTTTTTCATGGGATCAATATTTCCCAATTGGCCGGCGAGCCTGGTCTTGATTCCGAGATATTTAACCAGGGCGAGTTTTTTCTCATGCTTCCCGACCATGATTAGGTTTTTGGTCTTCAGGCGGACCGCGCGGGCGATCAGTTGCGCCAGTTTGCCGTCGCCGAGCAGCCAGACCGGCTGGTCCTTGTGGATGGGAACCTGGTCCAAAATCCGGAGCGCCGCGGCCAGGGGCTCGACCAGGACCGCTTCATAATCATGCACCGAGCGCGGGACCTGGTGGAGATTGGAAACCGGCAGAGTAAGGTATTCGGCGAACGCGCCGTTTTTTCCGGCGATGCCCAGCACGGTCCGCTTCGGGCAGTGCCGCTCAAGCCTGGCCCGGCAGAAAGCGCATTTTCCGCAGGCCAGATTGATCTCGCCAACCACTCTTTTTCCCAGCCATTCCGCCGGCCCTTTTATCACCTCGCCCACGAACTCGTGACCGGGAACGCCCTTGAAATTCATGTATCCCCGGAATATTTCCAGGTCGGTGTTGCAGATGCCAGCATAATGCACTTGGATCAAGGTCTCGCCCTTTGCGGGTCTGGGAGTTTTTATTTCCCGCAGGCTTAAGCGCTTGCCGTCAAAGAAGAGCGCCTTCATTTGAGCCTCACGCGCGGGTCGAGAGCCGCGTAGCAAAGGTCCACCAGGAAATTCATGAGCACGATCAAAACCGCATAGACAATGGTCACGGCCATGATCAGGGGATAGTCGCGGTTGGTCACCGCGGTGATGAAATATCTGCCCATGCCCGGGATCGAAAATATCTTTTCGATCACGAACGAGCCGGTGATGAGCATGGCCACGAGCGGGCCGAGCACAGTCACCACCGGCGAGAGCGAATTTTTGAGCAGGTGCTTGAACACCAGCCGGGCGCCGGAGACGCCTCTTGCCTTGACCGATTGCACGAACGGCTTGCCCAGGGTGTCGAGCAGGGTCGAGCGCGAAAGCCGGGCGAGATATGCCGAAGGCGCCGCGGCCAGGGAAAACGCCGGCAATAAATAATGTCTCCAGTCTTCGAGCAGGGCCGGGGGCAGGATTTTAAGGCGGTGGCCGAACAAGTAAATCAAAAGGGTGGCGAGCACGAAGCTCGGGACCGAGATGCCGAGGGTGGTGAGGAAAATGGCGATGCGGTCAAAGGCCTGGTTGTGCCGGAGCGCGGAAACGATCCCCGCGGAAACCCCGAAACTGACGGCAATGAGGAGCGCCCAGAAACCCAGATACATCGAGACCGGAAAGGTCTGGGCCAGGATGTCCTCCACCTGGCGGTTCCGGTATTTGAAGCTCGGGCCAAATTTCAGCCGGGACAGGTCGGACATATAAAACCCGTATTGCTTCCAGAGCGGCTGGTCCAGGTGGTATTTGGCCTGGATGTTTTTCAAAATTTCGGGCGGGAATTTTTTCTCGCTGTCGAACGGTCCGCCCGGGACCGAGTGCATGAGGAAAAAAGTGATGGTGGCCACGGCCCAGACCACGACCAGGCCGTAGAAGAATCGTTTTATCACCAGCCCGATCATGGCCGCTTTCTCCCGAGGTCTATCCAGGCCTTGTTAAAGAAGATCTGGCCCATGGCATTGTAATCCAGGCCGCGCACATAGGGCTTGATCATGTAATTGACCGCGTAGAAATATAGCGGGATGAAAATGCAGGAGTCTTCGAGAATGATTTTTTGCGCGCGGTCATAGAGCTCCTGGCGCTTTTGCAGGTCGGGCTCGAACGCGGCCCGGGTGACCAGGTCGTCGTATTCTTTGTTCTGGAACCGGGTGTGGTTATTGCCGCCGTCGGAAATAAAAATTTCGGCGAAATTGTTCGGGTCCGGGTAGTCCGCATACCACCCGAAGCGGAACGCGGCGGGCGGATCGAACTCGACCTCTTTGAGGAAAACTTTCCATTCCATGTTGCGGAGATAGACGGTGATGCCGAGGTTGTTCCGCCATTCGGCCTGGACGAATTCACAGATCAACTGGTTGGTATCGAGGGTGTTGAACGCGAGGGTGATGGGCGGGAGTCCCTTGCCGCCGAGGTAGCCGGCCTCGGCGAGCAGCGCGCGCGCTTTCTCGGGGTTGAACGGGAAACCGATATTGGGATTATGTCCGAGCATGCCGGGCGGGATGAAGCTGGTGGCGGGGACCTGGTCGCCCTTGAGGATCTGGGGGAGTTTCGCGCGGTCAATGGCCATGGCCAGGGCGCGGCGCACGAGCAGGTTGTCGAGCGGGGGTTTCCGGATGTTGTAGCCGATGTAGTAGGTGCCGAGGATGGGCTTGGAATGATATTGCCCGGAGTCATGGTAATAGGGGATGGCCGCGGGAGGCGGCTGGCAGAGGTCCAGGTCGCCGGTGTCATAAAGGGTGAGCTCGGTGGTACGCTCGTTGATGACATAAAAAATGGCTTTTTTCAATTTCGGCTTTTCGTCCCAGTAATACGGGTTCGGCTCGAGTTCGAGCTTGTATTCGTGATGCCACTTGGTGAGGACAAAGGGACCGGTGGTGAGAATATGTTCGGGCTCGGTCCAGGAATCCGGGAATTGTTCGACCAGTTCCTTCCGCTGCGGGAAGGTCACCACAAAGGTGCAGATCACCGGAAAATAAACCGCGGGTTCCTCCAGTTCGACTTCGAGTGTGCGGTCATCAAGGGCCTTGATCCCAAGCTGGCTCAGGTCCTTGATCTGACCCGAATTGATCGCGCGCGCGTTCTTGACCAGATAAATGAAATAGGCGTATTCCGCGCCGGTCTCGGGCTTGATCAGCCGCTGCCAGGAATAGACAAAGTCCTGCGCCCGCACCGGCTTGCCGTCCGACCATTTGGCGCTCGGCCGCAGATGGAAAATATATTTTCTGCCGCCCTCGGTCACCTCCCAACTCTCGGCCAGCGCGGGCGCCGGCCGCAAATTTTTGTCGTAACGGGTGAGCCCTTCCATCAGGTTGTTGAGGGTCTCGATGGAGGTGTTGTCCGTGGTGATGGACCAGTCGAGCGTGGGCGGCTCGGTCTGGAGATTGTAGCGGATGACATCGCCGGGGTTGCGGCCCGTGGGCTTGCAGGCCGCCATGCCGATCAGGAGCAGCCAAATCCATTTCCGTCCGGTCTTCATTTTTGGTTTAGCAGCCCTTCATAGTATCGCGCTTTGCCCGGGTCCTTCAAATAGTTCCGGTAGAAATCGGCCAGGGTCTCGAGCCCGGGCCGCCAAGCGGGGTCCAGCTCGAACAGTTTTTGCAAACATGTTTCCGCCTCGAGGTTCCGGCCGGCGGCCATCAGGATGCGCGCATATTCCAGATAAAAGTGGGATAGAAATTTCCGGATGCCGGGACTGGTCGGGTTGATCGCGCGCGCCTTTTCCATCTGGGCGATGGCATCCTCGTATTTGCCCACGCGCCACAACTGGTAGCCATAGAGCAGCCGGAACTGGGAATAGGAAGGGTCAATCTTGATGGATTTGTCGAACGCGTTCATCGCCGGGTCGAGCCGGTCGGTGAGCACATAATATTTTCCCAGCACCATGTAACCGTAGGCGCTCGCCCACCGTTCCCGCCCACGGTTCTCGTCCAGATGAAACTCGATGCGGCGGATCATCTTAGGCTCGTAATGGTTCACCGAAAGCCAGGCGCCGGTATGGAAGGCCGAGACCAAAAATATGAATGCGCCGAATCGGGCGGCCAAGTTCGGCGCGTCCTTGAGCCGCGGTAAAAGATAGAGCGCCAGCGCCGGAGTGTAGAGCATGGCCGGGAAGCAGAACAGGTCCCAATCCCGCGCCGCTCCGATCGCCGGTCGCAGGAAAAAGAAAAAGACCGCCACGATCAAGACCGCCAGAAGGAGAGCGATTTCCGGCCGGGACGGTTTGGCTTTTTCCCGCGCCAGGAAAAGACCCGCGAACAGGAGCGGAAAGGCGGGAGAAGCCGCCATCTGATTGTTGAAGAGGTCCCGGAAATGAGCAGGGGCAAAAAAGCGATCCGGCCTTAGAAAGATGTCCAGACCGCGGAAATATTTCCAGACCAAAACCAGCGAGACCGCTCCCGCCCCCGCGCCCAGCAAGGTCAGGCACATGGCCGCGAACCGGATCCTTTTCTCGGGCCGCATCACGAGCAGGTAGAGGGTCGCGGGCAGCGTGAGCAGGAAAAACAAATGGAAAGAAATCAGCAGCATTTGGCTTGCAATTAAAGGCCAGACTTTTCCCCTTTCGGCTTCTTTAATGCCGATCATCCAGAGCAAAACCAGGCCGGGGAGAAACGAATAGTTCTCGGCGTATCCCGCGAACAGCTGGATGTAGCCGGGTCCGAGCATTATGAGAAGCCAGAAAACTTTTTCGCGCGGGTCGGAAAAAAATCTTCGGCCGGCGATGAAGACCATGGAGAGGTAGAAGAGCCCGGCCAGATATGAGAGCAAAGTATAGGTCAGGAAATCCGCACGCGGGAGGCCTTGGAGGAACTGGAAAAGCAGGAAATGGATGACGGCATCGAGAATCGCGGGCTGGCTTTTGAGTTCGGAAAGGTATGCGGCGCGGATGCCTTGGACCCGGGCCAGACCGTCTCCGAGCAGGGGCGCGGAGGCGCGCAGGAAGAGGAGCATGAACAGCCAGCAAAGCCCGATCATGGCCGGGAGATATTTTGAGTCCAGCTTGGGCGGCAGCCGCTCGAGCGGGATCCGAACGATGGCGCCGGCCAGGGCCAGGAACAGCAAGGCCCAGATTGCGGCCGCGGCCCTTGAGAAATACCGGAGGGCGTCGAAGCCGAAGCAGTCGGGCAGCCGGATCGCGGCGAGATGCATGATCCCGATTGCCAGCGCCAGAGCCGGAAGGAGAAGCGCTTTGCGGTTGTTCATTAAGGCGAGGGCGGCGGATTGGCCTTCAGGTTAAGGAGCAGCGCCTTGAATTTCTTGTAGTTTTGCTCGATCTCGGGGTCTCCGGGATTGATGGCGCGCGCGCGCTCGATGGTCGGGAGGGCGTCGTCGTATTTGCCCATTTGGGCTTGAATATTGGCCAGGGCGAAGAAGAGCATGGGGTCCTTGTCATAAATCTGAAGGGCGGCCTTGATCGCCTCCTCGGCCTCGACCCAGCGTTTTGTATTCGCGTAGAGAAAGGCCAGGTTGCCATAGGCCTTGTAATTGAGGGGATCAATGACAATCGCCTGGCGGTAGTCTTTTTCCGCCTCCGCATATTCTTTCAGTTTCAGGTGGGTGGTCGCCATGTCATTCCACGAGTCGGGGTTCTCCGGGTACCATTCAATCGCCCTCTTGAAGTAGCCGATCGCCCGGCGGTATAGTTCTTCGGCCTTGGCCCGGTCGCTGGGATAAATTTGATCGCCCCGGCGGAAGTTGATGATGGCCAGGTTGTGATAAGCCTTGAAATAACTTTTGTCCGCCATGATCGCCCATTCATACATTTGCTCGGCCCGGACCAGGTCCTGCGGTTCCCGCCGGAAATAGGCGTTGCCCAGGTCGCTGATCACCTGCGCCTTGCCCGGCGATTTCCTGATCGCGTCCCGCCACAGCACCATGTCCGAAATCCAGATCCGGTTCCGGTTGACGGTCAGTACGCTGAGCGCGGCGAAGATCAGGACCAGGCAGAGGTTGACCAGATTCTTCCATAGGCCCGGGAGCCGGGTCCCGGCCATCTCGACCGCGGAGGCCAGGACCAGTCCCAGCCCGAGGGTGGGCAGGTATTGGCGGTGCTCGTTCATGAGGGCGTTAAGCGGGACCAAGGTGGTCGGCGCCTGGGTGATGAAAAAGCCCAACACGAAAAAAATCAGCATGGGGAATTTTTTCCACAAGGCCAGCCCCAGCCCCAGCCAGAGCGCCAGGTAGGCGACAGCCGGGAGCACCCAGTCCGGCGCGAGCCATTTCGTGTAGTCGATGTTCTCGTAGCTGGTGTTCTGGTGCATGGGCAGGACCAGGATATTCAAGTAGTGGACCAGCGACCGGGTTTGCGTCAACAGGTTGGGAAGCAGTTCCCGCGGCTGGATCTCCTGGATGGTGAAATTGAGCACCGCCCGCCGGTAGCTGAAATAAATCCCGATCACCACCAGCAGGGGCAGGTAATGATAAAAAAATCTTTCCGCCAGATTCCCCCGGCGCCGGGGCCACAGGAACAGGAAATCGAGAACCAGGGCCAATGCGATCACCACGATGGCCTCTTCCTTGACCAGGAACCCCAGGGCATAGCAAGCCGTGGCCAAGGCCATCCAGGTCCAGCGCTTTTCCAGGACGCTCCGGCTGAAGGCGTAAAGGGAGATCAGCATGAAGGTTGAAACCAGGAGCGAGCTGCGGCAGTTGACATAGTTCACGGTTTCGGTGTTGAGGGGGTGGAGCGCGAAGAAGAGGGAAGCGATGACGGCGAATTTTTGTTTTCCGGTCAGCTGGACCAGGAAGACATACACGAACAGCACATTGAACAGGTGGATTAGGATATTGACCAGGACCCAGCTCCAGGGTTTATACCCGGTCCATTGATAGTTCAGGGCGAAGGTGGTGAGCAGGATCGGCCGGATCATCTTGACATTGGGCTTGTTGCTGAAGGTCTGGCCATCCACGAAAAATTTCGGGATGTTGCTCAGTTTGCGGAGGTGAAAATTGTCGGTGATGGAATGGAAGTCGTCGTAGTGGAAAACATTTTGATAACTGTTGGCGTAGGCCAGGAGCGTGCAGACGCCGAGCAGCGCCATGATCGCCCATTTGACCCGACCGCGCGGGAATGGCGTCGGTGCGGTCGCGGTCGCAGCTTTGGGCCCGGGTTCAAGCTTCAGGCCCTCGCGTTTGAGCGCCTCGGTCAATTCCTTTTCGTCCAGTCCCAACTCCAAGGCGATCGCGGAGATGGATTTTCCCGGATAGAGCCTTTTGGCCTGCTTGATCTTGTTTCGACTGATCTCCATTTTGGCTTATGATTTTATCACAATTTGCGCTTGGCTCAAACGGCAGGCCGGCTCGAGCGATCGCGGGGCTCAGGCGCCGGCGGCCAGCTTCATTTTATGGATGTAATCCGCGCTGCGGTTGGCAAAGGCCATGATGGATTCCATCGGGTTGACGCCCAGGCAGGTCGGGAAAAGGCTGGCATCCGCCACAAACAGGTTTTTGTGGTCCCAGGTTTCCCCATACGGGTCAACCACCGAGGCGCGGCGCTCGGAACCCATGGAGCAGGAACCCATGGGATGGAAGGCCATCATTTCCAGCTCGCCCGGTTTCAAAACTCTCGAGAGCAGCGTCCGGATTTCCTTGCTCGAGGTCAGCTCCGGCATCCAGCACACCGCGGGATAAACCTTTTTCGCCCCCGCGGCCAGCCAGATCTCCGCGGCATAGGCAATCGCCCGGCTCGCTTTCTTGACATCCTCCGGACAAAGCTGATAACGGACAATCGGCAACCCCCGCGGACCCTGGTAAATGCTGCCCCGGGTTTCGTCCATGATCATGGCCCCGAACGACGCGATATTCTGATAATGAAACATCAGTTCCTTGTTCTTCTCGCCGATAAAGGGCAGGTTGGCCGCGGTCAACATGGGCACCACGAAAACCCCCTCCAGCATCACGCCCTCGTCCGCGAACTCGTCCACAAAAGCCGCCTGCGGCACTCCCAGGTGTCCCCGGATTTCCCGGTCAAACAACGCGCTCACCCGGATGCCGGGATGGATGCGCAGGTTCTTGCCCACCTGGCCGCTCGAATTGGCCAGCCCGTTTTTCCGGAGCAGCAGCGGGGTATGGATGGCACCCGCGGCCACCACCAGAATCTTGCAACTCACGCTGATTTTACTCCTCGGCTTGCCGCTGCCCGGGTCCAGGATGGTCCCCTCCATCCCGGTCGCCGAACCGTCCTTGGTCAGGATCTTCTCCGCCCGCGCATTGACATAAACCCGCGCGCCGAAATTCACCGCCGCGGGTATGTAATTCAGGTCGGTGGATTTCTTCCCGTCCGTGGGACAGCCCAGCGTGCAGATGCCGCAGCCATGGCAGTCCTCATTCGCGTTCCGGATCAGGGGTCCGCAGGAATACCCGAGCTTGCGCGCGCCTTCCAGGAACACCTCGTTGTTCCGTCCCATTTGCGCGCTCGAGACCGGGTTGGCGCTCACCATTTTTTCCACCCGCTTAAAATATGGCAGCATCTGCTCCGGCTCGATCCCCTCCAGGCCGAATTCCCGCCGCCAGCGCCGCAGCACCTTGGCCGGGGTCCGCAGGCAGGTGCCCGAATTGACCTTGGTGGTTCCGCCCAGGGCCTTCCCGATCGGCAAAAGCACCGGCGGCCGGCCCACGGTGACCGTGCCCCCGGAATCGCGATACATCTTCCGGAATACCTCCATCGCTTCCTTGGGATAGTTTTCCTTGCTCCATCGCGATCCTTCCTCAACCAGGACCACGCTATGGCCGGATTCCGCCAACTCCTTGGCAACCACCGCTCCGCCCGCGCC
>CAIUDS010000019.1 GCA_903897985.1 uncultured delta proteobacterium | reverse complement strand
GTTGGGCTCAATTGTCGGATAGCTGACCGCCATCCCTCCCAAGAGATCCTTAAGTTGGCTCACATCCGGGCCGTCAATCGAGGCATTGCCGGAATCGCCCCAGTAGTTGGCGCCGGACAAGGTAGGCTCCCCCATGGCCACCGGCGTGAAAACGATAATGGCCGTCAAACAAATTGCCGCAATTAGTGCCTGCCGCCTAAGCTCTTTCATAGCTTCACTCCTTTTTTGGCGTGCCAAAATTTACAACTGCTCATCGTTTTGGGCACCCTGTATAGAAGATAGCACAATAGACGGACGAATCAACAAATTTATGCCTACTTTATCATTTTCTCAGTCTTCATTGTGCATTAAACATCGGTGGCCTTGGGAAAAATTCCACCCTTTCGGTTAGATAACCTAATATACAGGAATGGTGGCACAAGAACCGGGGTTTGTCAAAAAATATGAGCTTTGTGTTTTTATCCCTGCATTCCTGATCCCCGATTAAAAGCAAGTTGGGGGCAGGGAGGAATGACGCTTCAGGAGTTAAGTCGAAGAAGATTTTTTGCCGGAGCCTATGCCACAAAGCCCCCCATCCTTGTTTCCTTAGTCGGGATATGGGAATTTTCATCTGCGGCTGGCGCTTTTCCGCTTTAATATTTTGCGGAGTTTGTCATTAAGGTATAATGCAACCTGGAGCCAGAAGATGAAGGAGAATATTTTCAACGAGCCGCGGTTTTGGCTGGCGCTTTTGATCGGCGGTTTTTTTCTGGCGCTCACGCTCTGGTTCAATCTGACCATGGACCAGAGCATCTTTTACTACGGTGTCTGGGTCTGGGAGAAATACCAGCAGCCGCCTTATCTCGGGGTATGGGACCATAATTTTCCGGGCATGTTCCTGATCGCCCGCCTGGCCCTGGCCATTTTCGGCCCCAGTGTGTTCGGGTTCCGGCTGTTCGATATTCTGGTCCAGCTCATCGGCTTGGGCATGATCTATTATCTGGCCCAGCGTCTTTCCGGAACTTCTCTCGCCGGGTTCCTGGCCGCGGTCTTCTACGGCATCTATTATTACAGCCTGCGCAGCGCCGGGGTCGGCCAGCGCGAAGCTTTCATTTTCTGGCTCCTGCTCCTGTGTCTGGTCCTGGCGGTTACGCTCGGGCGCCGGGTGTGGCTGCGCGCTGGTCTGATCGGGCTTTTGCTCGGGTTCGTGTTCCTGGTCAAGCCCACCTATGGCCTGTGCTGGCCGGTATTCGGGATTTATTTTCTGGCCAAGGGGATCAAGGCAAGACCCAGGCTGGTCTGGGCCGAACTGGTCGTCTTCGGCGTTTTTTGTCTGGCGCCGGCGGTCGCCACGCTATTATATTACTGGCGGCTCGACTATCTGCCGGAGCTCTACCAATCGGTGGTCCTATTCAACTCTAAGGTCTATACGCAGATGCTTGACCAGCGCGCCAATGAAGCCGCCTGGTGGCTGATCGCGGTCCCGGCCCTGGTTTTCAAGGATTGGCCGCTGATTTTATTTTCCGCGCTCCTGCTTCCCGCGGTCTCTTTCCGCCGGGGCCTGCTGGCAAAGGACAAGGATTTGTTCTGGCTGATCTTTTTCCTCATCCTGGCCGCCCTGGCCAACTACCGG
>CAIUDS010000018.1 GCA_903897985.1 uncultured delta proteobacterium | reverse complement strand
GTTCACATACACCTTGATCCCTTCGGATTGGTATTGAAGATTGTCGTGGATGTGAGACGCAAAAATCGCCCGGATCGGATATTTATGCAGGACCTTCATCAATTGATCGGTCTGTTGCCGGGTCATAGGCGGGTGATGCCCCATATTCTTGGTGACCACAAAAGGCGGGATGTGCATTAAAACAAAAACCTGTTTGGCCTTGGAACTGTTCTCATTCAAGACCCGGTCCATCCAGCCCAGTTCCGCTTGATAGGACCCCGTTATACAATTGTTGATCGCGACAAACAGGGTATCGCCGGCGAAAAAATAATAATGCTCCGGACCGAAAAATTTCCGATAAGCGTCTGAGTTGTGCCCACTCAGGTCATGGTTGCCGACCAGAGTATAAATCGGATAAGGGCGGCCGAAAGCCTTTTCCAGCTCATTCAGCTCCTGGATTAAATAATGGAATTGGGAGTCGCTCCCATATCTGACCAGGTCGCCCAGGATAAATCCGAAATCAGATTTGCTCCGGGCATCGGTAATCACATGCTCCGCGGCTTCCATGTTGCCGCGCGAATCGCCGATGATGGCCACCCGGAAATCAGCCAGCGGCTTCGGCGCGAGAACCGGGTCAAGCCGTCCGGAAAAATTGCGGTACCGATAAGTGGAGGTGTCATATGGGTAATGGGATAACCCGACGCCGATCAAGGCCGGAACCCCGAGCAACGCGAACAAATAATACCAGCTTTTTCCAGGACCTAATCTTGACATCTTCCACCTCCGCGGGCTTGCGCCACTTGTTAACGCCCGTCCGTTTATTTTCCCTTGAACTCCGGCTTGCGCTTTTGCATGAAGGCCATGACCGACTCGGCCACATCCGCGGACTTGAGCGCCAGGCAGTTCCGGGCCGCCACATATTCGAGTCCGTCGCGCACACTTTTGTTCCTGCAATAATTCAGGGTTTCCTTAGCGCCCTGCACCGCCAGCGGGGCCGCGGCCGCGATCTCTTCCGCCAGCGCCCTCGCCGCGGCGAGGCAACTCTCGCGGTCCGGGTAAATGTCGTTGATCAGCCCGATGCGAAGCGCGCGCTCCGCGTCAATGTCCTTGCCGGTGAACGCGAGTTCGCGGGTATGGCCCTGGCCGATGATGGCCGGCAATCGGTTCAGGCTGCCCAGGTCCGCGATCATGCCGATCCGCGCCTCGCGCAGCGAAAAGCGCGCGTCCCTGCTCGCCAGCCGGATGTCGCAGGCCGCGATCAAATCGAGCCCGCCGCCGATGCAGGCGCCGTGCACCGCCGCGATCACGGGCTTTTTGCATTCTTCGATCACGGTGGCCGATTCCTGCATTTCGAGCACAACATGGAACATCGAGTCCATTTCCGCGAACCCCTCGCCGCCTTTGAAAATGGAAGCCGAGGCCACCAGGTCCAGACCGGCGCTGAAATGTTTTCCATTGCCGGCCAAAATCGCCACGCGGATTTCCGGGTCTTGGCCGATCTTCTCGAACGCGTCCCGGATCTGCGGCCAGAACTCCGGGTTCATGGCGTTGCTCTTTTCCGGCCGGTTCAAAAACACCTCGGCCACCCTGCCCTTCTTCTCAAAAGCGATAACCGTGTAACTTCCTGCCATCTCAATCCTCCCCGGAAAATTTTACTGATTCTACCACTTTTTGCCCACAAATTTCATCCTCGTGGCCCGACGCACCCTCTATTTTGCACCCAGCGCGATTCCGGCTAAACTATGGAAAATTTGAGGAGCGGGAAAATGGACCAGAAAGACTTGAAAGTTGTTTTTTTCGGAGCCGGGGCCATCGGCGGGTCGGTGGCGGCCTGGATCGCGCCGCGCTATCAGAACCTATTCGTGCTGGACCAGGGCGAGGTGGCGCGGGCGATGAAGGCAAACGGCATCACCATCTATTGCGCGGATGCGCGGGATAAAAAGGAGACGGTCAAGGTTAAGGTATTGGACGATTTGAGCCAGGCGCAGGATGCGGATGCGGTTGTGATCTCGGTCAAGAACTACAGCCTGGACAAGGTGGCGAAACTGATCAAGGACAAGCTGGGAGACAAGCCGATCATCCTCTCTCTGGCCAACGGCCGCGACAACCAGGACATCCTGCCCAAATATTTCTCGAAAGTCATTTACGGCGTGATCGCGTATAACGGCTGGATGGACGCGCCCGGCCTGATCGGCTACCAGAAAAAAGGCCCGTTCATTTTCGGGACCCCGGACAATAAGCTGCAGGCGGAGATGAAAGCGCTGGCGGACATTTTCAACCTGGGGGTGGAGACCGTGGTCACGGACCATTTGCAGGACGCGGTCCATTGCAAGATCGTGGTCAACCTGGCGAACTCGGCGACCACTTTGCTCGGACACGGCTTTTGCGAAATCTCCGACCCGGACCTGTTTCAGGACATCCTCACCAACCTGCTCCACGAAGGCTCGGAAATCCTCAAGGCCAATGGATTCCGCGAATGCTCGCTCGGCGGCATGCCGTCCTGGCGGACCCTCTGGGTGGCCAAAAGCTTCCCCAAATTCGTCACCCGGCCGATCTTCACCAAGAATGTGAAAAAGATGGTGATCAGCTCCATGGCCCAGGATGTGATCCAGCGCAAAAGCCATGAGACCGAACTGGACTCCATCAACGGCTACATCGTTCAACTCGCGGACAAGGCCGGCCTCAAAGCGCCCTACAACCGCGCCGTGTATGCGCTGTGCAAGCAGGAATTCTCCAAACCGCAGTTCCAGCCGCTGGATGTGAAGGATGTGTATGCGAAGATCAAGGCAAATGAATAAATTCTACTCACCGCAAAGGCGCAAAGAACGCAAAGATTTTTAATCGAGTTTTATTATACATTGTTCAGTGATTCATAATTCCCTTCGCGTGGGACACAAAGTGTCCCTTTGCGCCTTTGCGGTGAATAATATTATGAAATCTTGATCGGGTATCGGCCAAATTCCCGCGCCGCTTCCACCATGACAAGGTAATTCTCCGGCTTGCAGCCGGGGTGGATGGAGTTGCTCGAGCTGATGATGTAGCCGCCGCCCGGAGCGGCTTTCGCGATGGTGTCTTTGACACTCTCTTTCACTTCTTCCGGAGTTCCAAAGACCAGTAAGAAGCTGCAATCAATATTTCCCAGAATACAAGTGCGTTTGCCGAACTCCTTTTTGATCTCGCCGATGTCCATGCACTGGGGCTGGATCGGGTGGATGCCATCGAACCCGGCCGCGAGCAGGTCCGGCACCAGGGGCGTGAGCTTGCCGTCGCTATGCTTCACGATCTTTCCGCCGGCTTTATGAGCGGCCGCGCAGATTTCCGCGTGATAAGGCATGATGAATTCGCGGTAGTGTTTGGGACTCATCATGGGTCCGGGATTGTAAGCCAGATCGCCTTCCAGGATGATGAAGTCCGCGCCCTTCTGAAACACCGTGTCCACCATGCCTACGCAATGGTCCGTGACCATCCGGGCTAGACCATGGGCCAGTTGCGGATTGTCCAGATAGTCCATCAAAAATTTCTCCATGGACCCGCGCAAGGTCCAACTCAGCTTGAAAGTCCCGGGCATGTGCATGGCAATGGCCCGGTCCGGAAAAGCCTTGCGAAAAACATCCAGCATCATGTAATCCAGGTCCACCGGCGGGCGCATTTTAAATTTTTTAAGGTCGCCAAGGTCGCCAATCGGCCCTGAAACCGGATACGGCTCGCCAAAATCGCTCAGATGATAAACCACACCCAGGCTGTCCTTCATGTGCTCCTTGTCCAGCCGCTCCCTCGGCGCCAATGACACCGCGGTCACTCCGTCCAGGTCCAGCGCCTTCACCAGCGTCATCAGCCCGCCGATCAGTCGAAACTTTTCCTCCCCGCTCATGTCCATGAGCAGCTTGGGCTTGGGCAGTTCCTTTTCCTCCATAAAATGCTTCGCAATCCCGATGATGCTCGACTCGTTATACGCCATCTCCCAGATCGGCACCGTGTCCGGCTGACCTAGATTCAACGCGGTCATTATCCTCTGTCTTCCGTCCATACTTGATCCCTTCATTTGGTTTCCAGATTGCGTTCCCGCAAAAATAGCGCGAGCCGGTCCAGGCCCTGGGCGATGCGGTTGATGTCCGCGGCATAGGAGAAGCGGAGGTAGCCTTCGGCGTTTTTGCCGAAGTCTATGCCGGGGGTGACGCCGACCTTGGCGGACTCGAGGATTTCAAAGGCGAACTTATAGGAATCGCTGCAGAATTTTTTGGCGTTGGCAAGCACATAGAACGCGCCGGTGGGTTCCTTCCGGATGCCGAAGCCGAGCTTCTTCAGGCCCGCGACCATGAACTTGCGGCGGTCGTTGAACACCGCGCGCATCTTAACGACTTCGGGTTCGGCCTCGCGGAGAGCGGCGAGGGCGGCGTGCTGGACAAAGTCCGCGCTGGAGATGAAAAAATTCTGCGCCACTTTTTGGATGGGACGGACAAAGTCCTTGGGCACGATGCAATAGCCGATGCGCCAGCCGG
>CAIUDS010000017.1 GCA_903897985.1 uncultured delta proteobacterium | reverse complement strand
CTCGCCGCCGCCTTTTGGAACCGCCTGGAACCATTGAGTTTCGAGGCCCGCCCGCCCCCTTAAGATTTTGTCCAGTTCCCTTCATGCCCCGAACCGCGGTAGAGGTAACTATTGCCCGGAACTCAACCGCCCCGCAAAGCTACCCCCCCCAAAAATCTCCGCGACCTTGCCCCCAAACCAAACCCTCCCAAAATCGTCGCGTTTACCTCAGCTTAAATATGGTTGCGCACCTATTTTGCGGAATTGCTGCTACTGACCCCTTCTCCTTGCATCCCCGCCCAAACCCCTTTATCATAACGGCCAGACGGTCTGAACAAAGGAGATTGCGATGCAATTTTGGACATTTGCTGACGGCGGCTTTTCCGTGATGCTGGCCCGAACCATCCTGGTCATCATCTATGCCATCACCCTGATCAACCGCCAGCTCCGCCTCCTCCAATACCAGGTGTCCACCCTTGAGGAAGATGTCAAACTCTTGAGCGAAGAACTCAAAATGGTCTCCAACCGCAACCCCGATCCCAACCTGCCCAGTTCCTAAGAGTAGGGATTCGGGGTTAGATTCTTACATTCCAAATCTGAGGATTTCTTTCTAACATTTCTAGGCCGCAATCAAGTCAATTAAATTTTGGATGGAGGCATCGGCCTGTGGGTAAGCTTGTTCAAGTTTGTGAGTTGCCACCGGTTTTGTTGGACACGAACTTGGGTTAAACTGGTCCTCGTGGAAACGGGGATTGAATTCAGGAGGAAGGGTGGCATGAAACGAGAAGAGATCAAGGAGCTGCGACTGATGCGAGTGAACAACCTGCTCTCCCCGCGCCGATCCCGAAAAACCGCCCGCCGCCACGCGGGCGAGATCATCACCCCCGCGCCGGATCTGATGTGGGGCGCAGACGGAACCAAGGTCTTCACGGTTAGGGAGGGGTGGTCCTGGGGGTTCGCCGCGGTGGACCATTTCAACGCCGAGTGCGTCGGCCATCATACCTGTAAAAAGGGAGATCGCTTCAATGCCCTGGAGCCGGTGAGTCAAGCGGCGCAAGAGAATTTCGGCTCGCTCTCCCAAGATGCCGCCAGAGGTTTGAGCTTAAGGGCCTGTTGCCCAAAGCCCCTGAAATTGATTATTACTTGAACGCTCCGCCTGTCCGCGGTTGCTCAAGCCAATTTTTGCCCATCGCTAGCGCCGGATCCAATTTCGCACCGCGAATCAGAATCCGAATATTTTGACCGGCCGCAATCAGCAAATCTTGAATCCGCTGCCGCCGGTCCTCCCGCGCCTCCAAACTCCGCGACTCCTTCCGCGCCCGGTCAATATTCTAATTATAATTATAGGATGACAACTGAATTTGGGCAACAGGCCCTTTAGATCTGACCCGAATGGGTTTGACATTTTCTCGAGGACCTGGTTAAAATCTCCGGAAAGGGGAAATCGCCATAATTATTGACAGCCATTATCATCTGGATCCCCAAATGGTTCCAGTGCCGGATCTGGTCAAGAGCATGGACCGGCACGGGATTGACCGGGTGGCGCTGATCGCGCGGCTGTCGCCGCCGCTCGAGCTGGGAAGCATGGCTTATAAAATCTCGATGTCGGTGTTCAAGCGGGTGATCCACCACGAGCAAAGCCCCTTGATCGGCCTGATCCGCAAGGGCTATGCCGCGAGCGTCAACCCCACCGGCCGGGTCTCGATCATGGGCAAAAAATACCCGATCTTCCCGCAGCCGGACAATGACCTGACCGTCGAGACCTGCGCCGAGCGCCCGGATCGCTTCTACGGCTGGGCGGTGGTCAACCCGCGGGGAGGCGCGGACCCGGTCGGGGAGATTGAGCGGTGCCTGAGGATAGCCTGCATGATCGGGGTCAAGGCGCATCCCTATTGGCACCACTACCCGGTCTCGAGGCTCACCGACGCCGCGGCTTTGTGCGAAAGTCTTAAAAAGCCCATGCTTATCCACCTGGGCCTGGGGGAAAACGGCGACTTCCGCCTGCTCCCGGAAAAATTTCCCGGGCTCAAGGTCATCTACGCCCACGCCGGCATCCCCTACCCCAATTCGGTCTGCGCTTATGCGCGCGAGCGGAAAAATGTCTATGTGGACCTCTCCAGCAGCGCCTTTATGAACACCCGGGCCGCGGACCAGGCCTTGCGCCGAGCCGGGCCGGACAAGTGTCTATTCGGGAGCGATGGACCTTACGGCCATGTGCGGGATCGGGGCTTTGACTTCGGGTTTTACCAGAAGATGCTCATGCCGCTCAGCCTTTCCGGACCGGAATTGGAAAAAGTCATGGGCGGAAACCTGCTCCGGATCATCGGGGGATGAGCCGTTTCACCGCTTCTTGGTTTCTCCGCCGGCTAAATCCATAACCCCTTGAGCCGCATCTATAAATTGTATCGGGGGAAAAGCGGCCCTTCGACCAAACGCTTCTTGACAAGGTTGGCGGATTGGCCTAAGATAAAATAGGCAAAGAAGCTAATGGGTGAGGTCTAGATATGGCAGAAAAGATCGGGGAACTTTTAGTACGGGAAAATCTAATCACGCCGGTCCAGCTCCAAAAGGCTCTGGAGGAGCAGAAACGGATCGGGGGCCGACTGGGGGCCAACCTGTGCAAGCTCGGGTTCATCAAGGAAGAGCAACTCACCGAGTTCCTGAGCAAGCAATACGGGGTGCCCGCGGTCAATCTCAAGGAATTCGAGATCGACCCGGAGGTGATCAAGCTGATCCCGGAGGAAGTGGCGAGGAAACACATGGCCATCCCGGTGAACCGGGCGGGGAGCACCTTGATCGTGGCCATGGTGGACCCGAGCAACATTTTTGCTCAGGACGACATTAAGTTTTTAACCGGGTACAACACGGAGGTTGTGGTTGCGCCGGAAGCCGCGGTCAAGGAAGCGATTGACAAGTATTATGCTCAGGGCGAAGCGTCTCTGGAGGAAGCGTTGGGAAGCATGGACGACATAGACATCGAGTTGAGCGGGGACGAAGAGGAAGTCAATTTAGGGGATTTGGAGAAGGCCAGCGAGGAAGCGCCGGTGATCAAGTTGGTGAATTTGATTCTGACGGACGCGATCAAGAAGCACGCCAGCGACATTCACATCGAGCCGTATGAAAAGAGCTTCCGCTGCCGGTACCGGATTGACGGGCTTCTGTATGAGGTTTTGAAGCCGCCCATGAAAATGAAGAACGCGATCACGAGCCGGATCAAGATCATGAGCGGGATGGACATTGCGGAGCGGCGCCTTCCGCAGGACGGCCGGATCAAGATCAAGCTGGGCAAGGACAAGGAAATGGACTACCGGGTGTCGGTGGTGCCGACCTTGTTCGGGGAGAAGGTGGTTTTGCGGCTGCTGGACAAGGCGAACTTGCAGCTGGACATGACCAAGCTCGGGTTTGACGAGAACCAGATCAAGCTGTTTCAGGAAGCGATCAACCGTCCGTATGGCATGGTGCTGGTTACGGGCCCGACCGGTTCGGGCAAGACCACCACCCTGTATTCGGCCTTGAGCGACTTGAACAAAACCGATGTGAACATCTGCACCGCGGAAGACCCGGTGGAATATAATTTGATGGGGATCAACCAGGTGCAGATGCACGAGGAAATCGGCTTGAATTTTGCCGCGGCGCTACGGAGCTTCCTGCGCCAGGACCCGGATGTCATCCTGGTCGGCGAGATCCGCGACTTCGAGACCGCGGAAATCGCGGTCAAGGCGGCCTTGACCGGCCACTTGGTGCTCTCGACTCTGCACACCAATGACGCGCCCAGCACAGTCAACCGGCTTTTGAACATGGGCGTCGAACCGTTCCTGGTCGCGAGCTCGGTCAACCTGATCCTGGCCCAGCGGCTGGTCCGCAAGGTTTGCCCGGAGTGCAAGGAGCCGATCGAGTTTGCGGCCAAGGGCCTGGTGGACATGGGCATGAACCCGGACCTAGCCAAGGACACCGTGGTCTATAAGGGCAAAGGCTGCTTCAACTGCTCCGAGACCGGGTACAAGGGCCGGCTCGCGGTCTATGAGGTGATGATGCTCTACGAGGAGCTCAAGGACCTGATCCTGAATGGGGCCTCGGCCACGGAAATCAAGAAGGAAGGCATTCGCTTGGGCATGAAAACCATGCGCATGAGCGGATTGGAGAAAATTCACGCGGGAGTCACCAGCCCCGAAGAAGTGGGCCGGGTGACCGCGTCGGATTTCTGAGCAATAACTCAATCGGAGGATAAGTATGGCAAACCTGCATCAGCTCTTGAAAGTTATGATCGAAAAAGGGGCGACCGACCTTCATTGCACCACCGGCTCGCCCCCTCAAATCCGGATTGATGGAGGCCTGGTCCCCCTGAAAAGCCCGCCGCTCACCGCGCCCGAGACCAAACAGCTCTGTTATTCCATCTTGACCGACTCCCAGAAGCAGAAATTCGAGGAAAACTGGGAACTGGACCTCAGTTTCGGGGTGAAGGGCCTTTCCCGGTTCCGCGCCAATGTCTTCATGCAAAGAGGCGCGGTCGCGGGAACCTTCCGCTCGATCCCGTTCCGGATCCTGAGTTTCGAGGAGCTGGGCATTCCCAATGTGGTCCAGGGGCTGTGCCGACGGCCGCGCGGACTGGTGCTGGTCACCGGTCCGACCGGCTCGGGCAAGAGCACTTCGCTCGCGGCCATGATTGACAAGATCAACTCCGAGGAGCACATGCACATCATCACCATCGAGGATCCGATCGAATACCTGCACCAGCACAAGAGTTGCCTGGTCAACCAGCGCGAGGTCGAGGCCGACACCAAGGGCTTCAAAATCGCGCTCAAATACATCCTGCGGCAGGACCCGGATGTGGTGCTGGTGGGCGAAATGCGGGACCTGGAAACCATCGAGGCCGCGCTCACCATCGCCGAAACCGGCCACCTGGTTTTCGCCACCCTGCACACCAACTCCTGCGTTGAGACCATTAACCGGGTCATTGATGTGTTCCCGTCCTACCAGCAGGGCCAGGTCCGCGCCCAGCTCAGCTTCGTGCTCCAGGGCGTGCTTTGCCAGAATTTGATTCCCAAGGCCTCGGGCCGGGGCCGGGTGCTGTGTATGGAAATCATGATCCCGAATCCGGCGATCCGGAACCTGATCCGGGAAGACAAGATTCATCAGATTTATTCGGTAATGCAGGTTGGCCAGGAAATCCATGGCATGCAGACCATGAACCAGGCCCTGGCGGCGCTGTTCTCGCGCCGACTCATTTCCTATGAGGATACCATGGGCTATAGTTCGGATCAGGAAGAAATGAAAACGTTGATCGAGCATGGCGGCGGACAAAGACCGGTAGGTGGTGGGGTGGCGAGGCCGAGGCCGAGTTGAGGTGAAACGCGGACACTAACCAGGAGGAGGAAGGAATATGCCCAAATATGCGTGGGAAGGAAAAACCGCATCGGGAAAAAGCATGAAAGGGGTGATGGATGCCCCCAATATCGAGTCGGTGATCAGCCAGTTGCGCAAACAGAACATCAATCCGGTGCCCGAGGCGATCAAGGAAAAAAAAGGCTTCAACTTGGAGATCAACATCCCCTCCTTCGGCTCCGGGGTGAGCGAAAAGGACCTGACCCTGTTCACCCGCCAGTTCGCAACCATGATTGACGCCGGTCTGCCCCTGGTCCAGTGCCTGGACATCCTGGCCCGGGAATCGCCCAATATTTCTTTGCGCAAAATCCTGAACTCGGTCAAGGAATCGGTGGAAGCCGGCACCACCCTGGCGGACGCCATGCGCAAGAGCCCCAAGGTTTTTGACGAGCTTTATGTCAACATGGTGGCGGCCGGGGAAGTCGGCGGGATCCTGGACACCGTTCTTAACCGGCTGGCGACCACCATTGAAAAAGCCGCGGCGCTGAAAAGGCAGATCAAAGGTGCCATGGTCTACCCGCTCATCACCATGGTGGTCGCGATCGCGGTGGTGGCCGTTATGATGGTGTTCGTGATTCCGCAATTCGCCAGCATGTTCACGGAAATGGGCGCGGACCTGCCCGCCCTGACCAAGTTCGTGATGAAGCTGAGCAACTGGTTCGTCGGCAAAACCGCTGCCGGCGGCAGGACCATCCCCGGAATCATGATTATCCTGGCGGCCGCGGGCGCCATCGTCGCGGGCTGGTACGCGATGGGGAAAAACCCCCGCACCGAGATGATGCTCCATAAATTTTATCTGATGATCCCGGCCTTGGGCGATGTGATCCGCAAAAGCGCGGTCGCCAGCTTTACCCGGATCCTGGGCACCCTGATCTCGTCCGGCGTGCCGATCATGGACGGCCTGGACATCGTGGCGCGCGTGGCCGGCAACCGGGTGGTGGAGGCCGAACTGCGCAAGGTCAAACAGGCCATCAGCGAAGGCAAAACCCTGTCCGAGCCGCTCAAGGAGAGCAAGGTGTTTCCCGCCATGGTGGTGCAGATGATCGGCGTCGGCGAGCAGACCGGCGCCCTCGACGCCATGCTCCAGAAAATCGCGGACTTCAGATCG
>CAIUDS010000016.1 GCA_903897985.1 uncultured delta proteobacterium | reverse complement strand
GAGTTCCTCATCTCGTTCGCCAGGGGCAACCCCTACCGGTCCAACAATTACCAGGTCAGCGCATATAATCAGCTCTGGCACCGCTACAATTTTTTCGAACTGTTGCAGGCGCAGCCGAAATAGCCGCACTGGTAAAATTGGTCAAATTGGTGAAACTGGTTAAGTTGGTAAGAATGGATGTGCGAGCGCCTTTAGGCGCGGTACCATTTTTACCAGCTTTACCTTTTTCACCGGTTTTATGAGAATCAGGGCGCTTCTTCCGGCGGTCGGGTGGAGGTGGGCTGGGGTTGCGGAGACCCGGCGGATTTTGGGGTCGGGTTTGGAACCGGAGTCGGGGCCGGGGCGGAAACCGGGGAGCGGCTCAGGGGTTGCCGGGTTTGCGAGATGATTTGGAGGAAATATTTTTGGATTTCCAGGTTGACATCCACTTGCGGGGCTTGAACGGTTGAGGCGGCCTGGGGGTTGCCCGGCTCCGGCTTGACCGGGATCAAGTCGGGTTCCTTGACCGTAGCCCCGGGCTGCGGATTAACCGGCTGGACCAGCAGCAATCCTCCCGCGGGTTTTTCCTCCGGCTTTTCCTTCGGCGCCAGCAGGGGCTGGAGCTCCTTGATCCGGGCGGCGGCCTCGAGATGGCTCGGCGACAATTTCAGGACTTCCTGATATTGCTCCAGCGCGGCCGGGTATTGCTTTTTTTGAAACTCGAGTTCGGCCAGGCCGAACCGGGCCTGCGCCAGTTTCGGGTCCAACTCGAGCGCTTTGAGCAGCAAGGGCTCGGATTCGTCATATTTTTTCACCGCTCCGCTCATGTTGACCAGGGATAGGATCCAATAACCCAGCGCGAAGTCCGGATGATTTTTAACCAATTCCTCGCCGACCACCCGGGCCCCGGAATAATCTTGGTCCGCCAGATACACCAGCGCCCGGCTGGAACCATACTCGGGCATGGCCTGGACCTCCGGGCCGGCTTTCTTTAGCTGGACCTTGGCGCGGGAAATGGAAATAAACCCGGGGTCCCGCTCGGCCATGGTCGCCGTGACCAGGATCCGGAGCGCGGCGGCCGCCGGGTTTTTCTTGTCCAGCCGGAGCGCCGCCAGGATTTCCGAGCGCGCGCCCACATAGTTCTTGTCCGTGTCCATCCGGTAAAGGTCCTGCGCCAGGGCCAGGTGCTGGTCTATAATTTTTTGGTCTTCCTCGCTCAAGGCTTTCGCGACCGGGGTTTCTTTGCCCAGACCGGGCGGGGAGGTTTTCGAGCTTGGGGACCGGAGGGAAGGGCGGGTGAGGATGAAATATCCCAGACCCAGCACCGCCACCACCGCGGCCATGATGAGGCCGGTTCTCAGGGAAATGCGGGGCAGGCGCGCGAATAAACTCTTTTTGGGCAGGGCAGGGAGTTTGCCTCCGGTTTCCGCCTTGCCGGCCTCGGGCAATTCTCCGAAAATCTCCCGGTCAACCTCGGCTTCGCTCCGGCTCGGGGCCGAACCCCCGTCGGAATATGCGGCCGGCGCGGGCTGGGAAGCCGCGGTATCATCCCGCCGTTCAATCTCCTTGGGAGAAAAAATAAAATCTTCCAGCGGGGTTCCTTTTTTCCGGGCGGGGGCGGGTGGACTCGGAGGCGGCGCAACCGGAGCCGGGCCGGCTTTTTCCCGCGGGGCCGCGGGCTTGGCCTCCGGTTCCGGTTTCTCTTCGGGTTTGGCGGAAGCGCCCTCCAAGTCCGGAATTTCCGCGAAACTGTCGAAATACTCCGTTTCCGCAGGCTCGGCTTTTTCCCCGGCCGGGGCTTCCGCCGTGGAAATGAATTCATAATTGGGAGCCATTTCCATTTCCGGGATGTCCGGCGCCTCCAGGCGCGGGGTCGAGGGCTCCGGCGTCTCCGGCATCGGTTCCGGAATCGCCCGCCGGGTTTCGTCCATCAAATTGGCCGGCACAGGTTTGGCCGCGGGAGGTTCCGGCGCCGGCTTGGGAACGCTTTCCTCAAGGCCGGGCGGGGGCTGGGTGAACCGGCGGTTTTTTTCCTTTTCCCGTTCGAAGCAGTTTTCGCAAATGTTTAAAGGCGGATTTCCCTGGAGCACCCGGGTGGAGGGGTTGCCGCAGATCTGACAGGGCGGCATTTTCACGGGCGCCGCGGCCGGGGCCGCGGTCT
>CAIUDS010000015.1 GCA_903897985.1 uncultured delta proteobacterium | reverse complement strand
CTAATGGGAAGGACTCGGTGGACTTGCTCAAATTGCAGACGGAATCGCGCAACCCGGATGAGATAAATTTTAGCCTCTGGGAAAAGTTGGGGGAAGATTACGAAGCGAAGATCCAATACTTTCAGTTTTACAACCAGAGACACCAATACACCTTTGATCATCAGGAACATGGATTACTGAAACTGAAAATCAAGAGCAAATAGACGGCGGGCGCGCCTTCCTGGAAATAGGAGGCGGTGGCGAGCTCCGGAAAATGCGCTTGGGTGGCCGGTCGGTTTGATTAAGCGCCGAGGTTGAGCTAAAATGATTCCCCGACCGGCGTATGATTCATGCGTCTCGGGGACTTGTCCTACAATCATGCGCGCAGACGAGGCGGAACGAAGTGAACAAAAATAAAGCGTGGACCTTGCTGGGCATCCTGGGATTTCTCGCAATCCTGCTGAGAGCCTACATGGCAAATCGCGCCCAGGTCTATTTTGACGGGTGCGGCTACATCATGCACGCCTGGAGCATCGCCCAAGGGAGGCTCACCACTCCCTATTGGATGGCTCAGATGGATCATTATTATCCTCCGCTTTATCCGACCTTGATCTACCTGTTCCATTTCCTGATCCCATCGTGGCCGGACGCGGCCAAGACCGTGAGCGTGTTTTTCAGCGTGCTTTTATTCATCCCGGTCTATGCGCTGGCGCGGAAGATGTTTTATGAGGAAGTCGCATTGCTGGCGGCTGCGCTGATGGTGGCCTACCCGATGCTGGTGGAAACGGGCAGCAACGCTTATTCCGAGCCGGTTTATCTGTTTTTCATCTGCCTGTCCATGCTCTGGGGCTTTCAGATGGTGGTGGAGAAAAAAAGTTTGAGGGCTCTGCTTTGCGGGCTCGCCCTCGGGATCGCTTATCTGGCGCGGCCCCAGGCGGTGGCCGGGCTGCCCAGTCTCGGGCTGGCCCTCTTCTGGTTCTGGGCGGTAAAACGCCAACTCCGCTTGAGCCATTTCGTAAAATTTCTCGCCCTCATTCTCATCGGCTTCTATCTGTTCGCGCTCCCCTATGACCTCTACAATTACCGGAAAGACGGCATCTGGGGACTTCGCATCCGGATCGAATTTTTCAAGAAAGGCTACCAGTACGATGAAGACCTGAAATGGTATATTCGGGAGCGGACGCTCAACCGCGATGCCACCGCGCTGTTGACCTACGAACGCGCCCGGGACAATTCCCCGCTGGCGTTCATCCGCACCCATCCGAAAGTTTACCTCGGCTGGGTCATGAAGGATTTCAAACTGGTCGCCCAAAACGAATTCATCCGACACAAGCTCGTTCCGCCTCTGGTTTCCGTTTCCATCCTGTTCCTGATCGCCGGCCTGGCGCTGGGTTGGGAAAAGCGGCTGCGGGATTCCAGGCCCCATCTATATCTGTTCTTCTGGTTCCTGCCCCTGCTCTTCATCGTGCCCCTGAGCATCTCCGTGCTCGACCGTTATTTCATCCCCCTGACCATTTGCCTGTGCATTTGGGCGGCCGCGGGGGTGGAAGGACTCCGGCGGAAGTTCAAGGATACCGCCATCAACGCCTTCCACCGACGGCTCGCTTTCTCGGAAATCGGGTTCTGGATCATCCCTTTGCTCTTGCTCCAACTCCAGCCCTGCCTGGACGAGTTGCTCCCGCAAAAATGCACATACAACCGCGCGGAATCGGAATGGATCACCAAACAACTGGACGGTCAAAACCGCAAAATCATCATGGCTTCCGATCCCATTCCGGCGCTCTACAGCGGCAACTACTGGCTCATGCTGCCGATGGACAATATCAACCGGGTGAGTCGCTACCTGCGCGAGGAAAAGCCGGACTACCTGCTTGCAGACAACCACTTCTTCATCTGGCTAAGCGCCCCGACCGACTACCTTGACCAGTATCTAAGCCCCTTTTCCAAGCCCCGGCTGACTTTTATGGCCGCGAACCAATTCAAGATCAAGGTGCCGGGGGAACAGTTATGGAAGAATGACGCGCTCTACCGGGCGGACGCCTCCCTGGAATATTCGATCAAACCGGTCAACATCATCCTGGTTTCCATTGACACCCTGCGCGCGGATCACCTGGGATGCTACGGCTACCCGCTCAACACCAGCCCCAACCTCGACCGGATCGCTTCCCAGGGGGTCCGGTTCGAAAAGGTGATTACCCAGTCGCCCAAGACCGCGCCCAGCCACATGACCATGTTCACCTCGCTCTACCCTGAGATCCACGGTGTGCACAAGCTCTACTCCGAGGAAAGCTTTTTCCGTTTGAATGCAACCTGGAAAACCTTGCCCGAAATCCTGAAAGCCTACGGATACCATACCGCGGCCTTTACCGGCGGCGGCCAGGTGTCCAAAGGCTTCGGGTTCGAGCGCGGGTTCGATCATTGGGAAGAGAATATGCACCGGCTGAAATGGAGCCATTTCGACGCGGTCTTTGACTGGCTCTCGAAGGTTCCCAAGCAGGAACCCTTTTTCCTGTTCCTGCATACCTACCAGGTGCATGAGCCCTACCTGCCGCCGGCGCCCTACAATAAGATGTATGATCCGGATTACGAGGGGTGGGTCATTTCCGACTATGACGAATTGAGAAAGCTGGTCAAGGGCAACGAAAAGTATGCCAACACCCACAACCTCTTCTGGGGACAAAAGGTCTTCACGGGCGATGAAATTGACCAGAGCCGGATCACCCCGCGCGACGCCCGACACTATCAGGCCCTCTATGACGGCGGCATCGCCTACACCGACCAGATGTTCGGACGGTTCTTCGACGAGCTGCAAAAACGAAAAATCCTCGGCAACCCCAATACCATCTTGATCATCGTCGCAGACCATGGCGAGGAATTCCGGGAGCACGGCGACTTTCTCCATAAGCGCCTCTATCGCGAGACCGTGACCGTGCCCATGATCTACTACTCGCCCGGCAGGGTCCCGGCCGGAAAAGTGGTCAAAGGCCAGGTTCGACTGCTCGACCTTTCCCCCACCATCCTCGACTTCCTCGGCGCCCCGGCGCCGGTCCAGATGCAGGGGGTCAGCCTCAAAGACGGAATCCTCAACGACCGAGACCTCTTCCTGAGCGCCTACAGCGAGGACAACTTTATCAAAAAGCAATACTCGATCCGGACCCCGTATTTGCTTTATTACCAGAAAGAACTGGAAGGGAAGGAAGAGTTGTACCTGATCAACCCGGACGCGAATGAAAAATACAACCTGCTTCTGATCAGTGACGACTTGGAGGACTTCATCAACATCAAAAAGTACTCCCATTTTCGCAAGCAGGCCATCAAATCATGCCAGCAAAGCATCACGGATTTCCATTTCTACAACCAGCGGCATAGCGATATTTTTGAAGTCACCGCCGGGGAAAACGAGAAGATCAAAATGGACGCGGAACAGATCGAAAAACTCCGAGCGCTCGGTTACATCAAATAAATTGTGGCGCAGGCCTCTTGCCGGTATGAGTAGGGGCGACCGGCCGGGCGCCCCTGCAATTTTATTGCAGGCTGGAAGCCCGCGCCACAATGCTAAAGCTTTTCGATAAAAATGGACCGAACAATCCGCTCGATGGTTTTCCCGCCCGGCAATTCCTGGCGATGTTTATGGCAGGCCAGGCGCAGGAGCTGCTCGTTGGTGAATTGGCGGTAGAGCCCGCGGCTCTTGACCCGGCTCTGAGAATGGGTGGGGATGGTGAATTCGAGGAACGGCTGAAGACCCGCGGCTGAGAATTGTTCCGGCCGGGCGATTCCTTCCGAAGCCATGTATTTGGCGCGGAAGCCATGCTCGAACAGGAACCGCAATTCATGTTCCAGACTTCTTTTTTCATCATACTCCGGCGGGTGCACTTCCATGATCAGCTTGAGCGGGCCTCGGCAATTCGAGAAAAACTCGCGCGCCCCTTTCAAGACCTCCACTTCTCCGCCCTCGATATCCATTTTGATGAAATGAGGCTGCGCCCGGGAAACGGTTTCCGCGAAGTCCGCCAGGGTATGGACTTGGATCGGCGTGGTCCCGCGGTCGGTCCTCCCGGTGGGGAGAAGCGCGCCCAGGTTCAAAGCGGTGGAACGGTGAAAATGCCCGGCGCCGGTGTAATCGGACACCGCGGCCTGGCTGGCCTGGGCCCGGGCTTGGTTATGGCGGAGGTTTTTCTCGAGGAACCGGAAATTATAGGGGTCCGGCTCGATCGCGTGGATGAGATAATCGCCGGCAAAATATTTGCGCGCGGTGTGGTCCATGATCAGGGTGTTATGCCCGATGTTGGCGCCCAGGTCGTAGATGATCAGCCGGTCCTTGCGATCCCCCCAGAGCTTGAATAACTCCTGAAGCTCGGTCCGGACCATCCAATTAAACTCCGGCTCCCGCTCCGGTCCGGGTTCCTCCTTGCGCTTGAGCTTCCGCGACCGCTCCAGCAGGCGCTTGTGCAAACCGCCCGCCCGCGTGTTCACCCACATCGCAAAGTCGTCCAATTTAATCAATTTATCCATCAACTGCTCTCCCGGCTTTTTCCCATCACCGGCCGACTGGAAAAAGTTTTTGATCTTCCTCGGCTAGGGTCCTGTCCCGCAAATAACTTAACTGGTTTTTCAGTTGTGGCGCGGGCTTCCAGCCTGCAAAATCAATGCGCTAGCAGGCAAGATGCCTGCACCACAATTTATGGGACAGGACACTGGAGCCGTACTGCTCAATCCCATCCAGATACCAGCGAAAACCCCAAAAGTCAAACCCCGGCCTGGACTTGCCCTCTAACACTTTTTGTAAAGACCTTGTCCCTCAAGCCCTCCGCTTAATCTGGTATTCTGGTACCAGAATACCAGATTAAGGGATTTTCAACGGTGGTTTTGCGAGCGGAAGGCTTTGGAGTGCGGCTTGGTTGAGCGCGGCGAAATCACGCTTCCGGCGGGGCTTGATTCCGCCCGAAAGCGGGACTTTCGGCTCGGGCCTTGCGGTAAAATCTTGATTCGTGAACCTCCGCTTCCCTACAACCGGCCCTGATCGCGGCCGAAATTCCTGGACTCCCCGAGACCCGAAGCATCGCTGGTCGGCGCGCCCTCCTTGCGCGGATTTTTCTGGACCAACCCGAGCTCTGAATCTTGCGCCCCCATCCTCCCAATTTTTGGCCCTCAAGGTCTTTCGCAACCGCAACAATTAAGTAAGTATCTAAGTATCTTGCTACTTAGATACTTACTGCAAATCCACGTAATTCTTGACCCTCAAGGCTTTTCGTTCCAGTGCAAACTGATGAAGTATCTTAGTATCTTGATACTAAGATACTTACTGCTTTGGATCCCAGGCGAAGAGAGTTGGGCATGAATGCGAGGGAGGGATGGAAGAAATGGGAAAGGCCGAGCGACTCGCGCCATCCGCCTGCCGGTCGGCAGGCGGCGCAAAGAATAATTGGAAGCGCTTGCTGACCGTCTAGCGCTTTTTGATAAAGACCGTCAAGCCTGCTGCTTAATCTGGTATTCTGGTACCAGAATACCAGATTGAGAGGTTCGGTCCGGGGGTTTTGAGAGCGGAACGCTTGGGAGTGCGGCTTGGTTGAGCGCAGCGAAATCACGCTTCCGGCGGGACTTGACTCGTGGGCATCCTCCCAATCCGCCGCGTCGCCTGCGAGCCGCATTCTCGGCGAGTCCCGCGGAGTGAAGCGAGGCGGG
>CAIUDS010000014.1 GCA_903897985.1 uncultured delta proteobacterium | reverse complement strand
CCGGGTTCATCAGAACCAACATGCTCGCCTGCCTGTCTTCTTTGCCCCGCATTCAACTCCTCCTTCTAAATCAAATTTATGTTAAGACGCAATTTGATGAAAAAGGATTCAACAATTCGACTTTTTCAACAACCTGCTAGTAGCCACTTATCATTTGTTTTCCTAGCATGAATGACTGCTTCTTTATATGCCGAAATAGCCTTCTTAATTTCCCCTGACCTATAATACGCGACGCCGATATTTATATGTGATTGCCCCAAGGCCCATACATTATGATATTTAGCAGAAAGTCTACGGAGTTTAAGGAATGTTAAAATACCATCCCTATATTTCCCTAGAGATGTGTAGCAAATGCCTATTGAATTAAAGCACCTCAAGCGTGTATCTGCGCAAACCCGTCTCATCAAGTCGGTTTTGTGTATTTGCAATAATAGATCTAGATACATTTTGTTCCATATATCTGTATCTATACTGCATGCTATATCCGATACCAAGCAAAGTGCTTCCTCGTATCTTTTTAAGGCAATATAATGTAAGGATAACCATAGCGCTGTGTCAACATGCTCCTTAATGGGTTCCAATGCTCTAACCCATTGTTCATGAATATTCCTAGCCTCATCTTTATCAGTAAGAATTGACATTCTTGCCGATTTCCTCAGAATTATATAATCTTTATCATTTGTAAGGCAGCCATACCTTTTCAATATTGCGATTTCCCTTTTCCAGGCGATTTTTGGAAACAGCTTTGATAGATATTCCTCAGTAGGCGGCAATACCGCTGTTGCTAACAATGCGAGAGGTTTATAACTTTTAAGAAGTAAAGGCGTTTGGCTTTTATGAGTTATTGATGTCTGATCTATTGGCTGGCAAAGTTCTAAGAAAGCATGAATCCTTGATAAAAAGTGATGATTGGCTTTGGCATCAATCGCGTCCCCAAGTACAGTAAAATATAGATTATAAGCTGAGTCTCTGTTCTTTCTGTGGAATTCATGCTTTGCCATTTCCAAACGAGGATCGGAATATATAGATGCAGAATCGGTAGGATAGGAGGATATCGGCATTGGTTTACCAACGCTTGAGGCAATCCGATCTTCATGCATTTTCTTCCATTGCACCAATAATTGCGGATTATATTTGATTTCATCGGAATCTATCAATTTTGCGCAATCTTGGCAAAGATATACGGCATTTTTAATGCTCTTGCGACGCACAACATCCATCGTTCGATCATATCTGGGGCCACCTGGAGACGCCGCGCATATATGAGCAACTACTCCAATATTAACAAACTTTGTATCTAGAGTATGTGGGCCGACGGTGGCATGGTTACAATCTGGATTTGAACATATTCCGGCAGCTCTTTTAAATACTAATTGCTTAACTGCACTTGGGAAGTCATCTCTATTATGACTCTTTGGTGCCAGGCCCGAGCATGGGGCGTTTCCTCCATTATTTGCACTGAGAGCCTGCATGGGATTCAATCTCCTGCTTTTCCAATCGTTTCGGTCCCTCGTTGTGGGGATCGCATTCAATGCTTCTTAAATTAACTGCTGCTCAAAATTATGCCAGAAATTTAGAAGTTTGTAAAGTCCGAATAACTTGGTTGTACGCAGCCAAGAGTGGCCGCGCCCCAGGTGCCTACGCCCCGGAAGCGGCAGTTTCAAAGTTTTTTGGTTCAAGGAGTCAGCACGCCGCCGGTGTTGGTTTCTCCGGTACCGATTAACGATCCTCCCCAGACGATCATTTTCGAGCCGGTCCAGACCGCGGTATGGCCGTACCTGTGATCAGGCGCGTTCAGGGTGGCGATACTGGTCCAGCTATTGGAAGTCGGATTATATTTGGCGCCGGAAAAAAGAAAGTTATTGGATTGTCCGCCCCAGACGATTATCTCGGTGTTGGCCCAGACCGCGGTGTGGTTGGTTGGGGCCGCAGGGGCATCAACGAGCGAGACGGAGGCCCAGGAATTTCCCGCGGGATCAAAGCGGCCCCCGGTATTAAAATTAGAGTTGCTGCATTCGCCGCCCCAGACGATCATTTTTGAATTGCCGGAGTCCCAGACCGCGGTGTGGTAAAATCTTGCCGCCGGGGCGTTGGTGGAGGAGATGGGAAACCAGTTATTCCCGGTGGCGTCATAGCGGCCGCCGCTCTTCACGCACAACCCGTCCGAGCCCCGGATCCCGCCCCAGACGATCATTTGCGAGTTGGCGGTGTCCCAGACCGCGGTAAAGGTCGCGCGGGCATCGGGTGCGTTGGTGGTGGACATGCTGGTCCAGGTGTTGGCGCCGGGATCATATTTGCCGCCGGTATTGTAATAGGTGAAGCCCGCATCTCCCCCCCAAACCATCATCACCGAGCCATTCCAGACCGCCTGGTGCTGGTATCTTCCGGCCGGGGCATTGGTGGTTGAGGTTGCGGTCCAGGTGTTGGCCGAGGGATCGTACTTGCCGCCGGTGTTGTAATAAGTGGGGGTCACAATATCGTATTTGGTTCCTCCCCAGACCACCATATAGGTCCCGGTCCAAATCGCGGTATGGTCGGTTCTAATCGCGGGCGCGTTGGTGGTTGAGGTTGTGGTCCAAGTATCGGTGGTGGGATTGTATTTGGCGCCGGTATTGGACTCCGTGGACACATATCCTCCCCAGATGATCATTTCCGAACCGGACCAGACCGCGCTATGTTCCCACCGGGCGAGCGGGGCGTTGGTAGTGCTGGTGGCGGTCCAGCTTCCGGGGAATTGGACGAGCCAGTAGTATTTGGCCGGGGTCGGATCGGACGCGCCGGAATAATAGGCCCTGACCTTGAAGCCATGCGACCCTTCCGCCAGGTATTTATAGGTCTTGGGGGATTTGCATTTTTTATAGGCCCCGCTGTCAATGCTGCATTTATAGGTGCAGGTCCCCAGGTTGCACGAGAACTTGAAGACGGCCGTGCCGGAGCTGCTGGGGTTGGCGGGACGGCCAGCCTTGGCGAGCTTGGTTTGCAGCGCGGTCTGACCGCTGATCTGGGTCCCAAATTGAGAAACCCCGGCCGGGTCCGTGGAAGGCGAATCCGGCGCCTGGCCGCAACCCGCTCCCAGCAATGCGCCGGAAAGGAAAAGCGCGAACGCCGCCAGCCTCAAGCCGATTGAATCCTTGCCCATAGCCTTGCTCCTTTGGTTTTGAAACTCAAGGACCGCGCCCACCTTTGAAAATCCAAGGGGGTCAGACCTCGACATTAGACATTCCTCGCAGTTTTTTCCAGGCGCGCTGGGAAAAGATTTCGGGGTCGAGTCGGCGGATTCCTTTGGAAACCGCATGGATGCTGACTTGGAAATAATCGGCGACTAGAGTTTGCCGGAGTCCGCAATTTTGGACCAGGTGATGATAGGCAAGCATTCTCGCCGGG
>CAIUDS010000013.1 GCA_903897985.1 uncultured delta proteobacterium | reverse complement strand
GCTCACCGGGGCAAAGACGCTGCTCACCGTGAAGCAGGTCCATGGCGCCAAAGTCATCGGATTGGCCGGCGGAAAAATTGACTCGCGGGCATTAAGGGACACCGAGGCCGACGCCATGATCACGGACCAACCGGGTCTAGCGATCGGGGTCTTGTGCGCGGACTGCTTCCCGGTCTTGCTCGCGGAAACCGAAAAGAGGATCATCGGGGTTTGCCACTGCGGACGCCGCGGAATCATCGAGGGCGTGATCGAGAACACCGTCAAGGCCATGGTCAAGAAGGGCGGCCGGAGGGAAAAAATGATCGCCGCGGTCGGCCCGGGAATTTGCGGCAACTGCTATCGTGTTGACGATGAGGTGGTTGAGGAATACCGCGGAAAATTCGGAGGCGGCGGGGGCGATAAGCCCTGGCGCCGGGTACCTGGCGGTTTTTTGCTCGACCTTAAAAAGGCGATCTTTTCCATCCTGGCCGGTCAAGGGATTTTCGGGGGCAGGACCGACGACCTGGGCCTGTGCACATTTGAAAACCAGGGATTCTTTTCCCACCGGGGGAGCCGGGGCCGCGCGGGTCGCCAACTCTCGGCAATAATGATAAAATAGCCGCTCGGATTGGCAATGGATTTAACCGGAAAAAAAGTGGCAATAGTGGCTTCGGTGGCAAGTTCGTTCCCCATCCTTTTCACCAACCAGCTCCAGGCCATGGTCGCGAGCGGCCTCAAGATCACCGCGCTCTCCACTTTGGATGACCCCCGGCATTTGGAATTTTTTGAGAAGAAGGGCATTGAATTCATGGAAATCCCGATCAAGCGGCAGATTGCTCCGCTCGCGGATCTCAGAACCATTTTCCGCCTCTGCCGAATTTTCCGGGCCAAGCAGTTTGACTTCATCCATACCCAGACCCCCAAGCCCACTCTGCTCGGGGCCATTGCCGGCAAGCTCTGCGGGATCCCGGTGATCAACACCGCAAGGCCGATTTTCCGCGAGATGCCCGAAGGGTTCCGACGGAACTTCTTCATTGTCATAGAGAAGATCGCGGCCCGGCTTACGGACTTGGTCATGGTGGAAAACCCGAACGACTATGACCTTTACCTCGGATTGGGGATCGCTCCCAAAGACAAGCTCAGAATCCAGGGAAACGGCATTGACCTATCCCGCTTCGATCCGGAAAAGATACCGGCCGCGGAAACCGCGAAACTCCGGACCGAACTGGGCATTCCCAAAAACGGCCGCGTGATCGGGTGCGTGGCTCGGTATGTTTATGAAAAAGGATATGGGGAATTATTCGAGGCTTTTCGACAAATCAAATCCAGTCATCCCGAACTATATCTGCTCTGCGTGGGATTTTTCCTGCCCAGTGAGCGCGACCCCATCCCCAGGGATTTGCCCCAAAAAATGGGAATCGCCGACCGCGTGATCATGCTCGAAAACCGGAGCGACATGGACCGGCTTTACGCCGTCATGGACATAATCGTCCTCCCAACCCATCGCGACTGTTTCCCCCGAAGCCTGATCGAGGCCGCGGCCATGAAAAAGCCGATCATCGCAACCGACCTGGTCGGGTGCCAGGTGGTGGTGACGCCCGGGGAAACCGGCCTGCTGATCCCGCCCAAGGATGCTCATGCCCTGGCCGAGGCCATGCTCAGGCTGGTGCAGGATTCGTCCTTGGCCCAGGCCCTCGCGGAAAAAGCGCGCGAAAACGCCCTGAAGTATTTCAACGAGGACGCGGTTTGCAGAAAGATTCTCGACTGCTACTCGGATTTGCTTTCCTGACCAGCCCAAAGCGGCTGCAAATCTTGCCGCACTTTTATCTTAAGGACTGGAAAGCCGGCCGGAGCGCCGATCCTCAATTCCTTTACAGCCCCGCTTATAGGTGTTATCATCATTGGGCAAGCAATGGGAGAAACCGAGCGGAAAAAAAAGCTGAGAAGGCTCAGGATTTTTGAATATGCCCTGGCGGTTGCCTTGGCCGGGGTCATGGTTTCGCTCTATTTTATCGGCCGCGCTAAAAACATGGAGCCCAAAAAATTCTCCTCCAAAGCCGACCTGGAGTTGCCGGGCAAGGTGTTCGTGTCCAGGTTTGAAGATGACAAATTGCGTTTGGTTTTGAAAGGCCATGACCTGGACTATGACCAGGCGCCGGGACAGGCCACGCTTTTGAATCCGGAAATTGAAATCTACAATGACAAGGGCACGGTGGTGGTGAACGCGGCCAAAGGCAGCTATCTTAATCCGGACGGCAATATCCTTCTGAAAGACGGGGTGGTGATCAATTTTCAGAAGTACCAGGCCCGGACTAACTCGCTAATCTATAATGTCAAGAGCGAGGTTGCGGAGAGCGAGGAGGAGATCGAGGTCTCGGGCAAGGGTTTGGAACTAAAGGGAAAAGGATATAGATTTGATCTTAATAAGGGAGAAATGGAAATCAAGAGCGCGGTGAAAGGCAAGTTCAAGAAGAAGGAAGGATGAAGCGGTTACTGATAGTTTTGCTGGCCCTGCTTTTTCCCCTCGCGTTTTGGGCCCACGACCAGCCGGTCAAGACCGGCAAGGGCAAGGGAAAAAAGAAAAAAGCCCAGAGCGGCCAGGTGGAGAAAGCCCCTGCGGCTCAAGGGCAAGCCGGGAGCGAGGTGGCTTTCAGCGGTTTCAGCTGGGAGTCCGGCGAGATGATCGAGATCAGCGCGGACAAGATGAACCTGTCCATCAATGAGCGCAAAGCGGTGTTTAAAGACCGGGTGATCGTAAAAAAGGGCGGCAGCGTCATCTATTGCGATCAGTTGCAGGTAAGGTATGTGGAGGAAGGCCAGATTGACTGGCTCAAGGCCGAGGGCGGAGTCAAGATCGTGGAAGGCGACCAGTTTGCCAGCGGCGATGAACTCGAATATTTCAAGGCCAAGAATCAATTCTACCTGCGCGGAAAACCCAAGCTGGTGAGCAAGGGACAAATCGTACTGGGAACCGAAATGATTTTTGACCTCGCCAACAACCGGCTTAAAGTGTCCAACCCCGAAATCCAGTTCCAGAAAGAAAAACCATGAGTCCCGAAACCGCCAGGTTTAAAGCCCAAGGACTGATCAAGAGTTACCGCGGACGGCGGGTGGTGGATCAAGTCGGGTTTGAGCTGTCCTCCGGAGAAGTCCTGGGCCTGCTCGGGCCCAACGGCGCCGGCAAGACCACCACTTTCTATCTGCTGGTGGGCCTGATCGCCTCCGAGGGCGGGGAGATTTATGTGGACAACGCGCGCATAGACCATCTGCCCATGTGGGAGCGCGCCCGCAAGGGCATCACCTATCTGCCGCAGGAATCCTCTATTTTCCGCGGCCTCTCGGTCGAGCAGAATTTGATGGCCATCGCCGAGATCTCCGGCGTGGACCGCGAAACGCAAAAGGAGACGGTGGAGAAGCTGCTCGAGGATTTCGGGATCAAACATTTGCGCAAACAATTGGCCACCACCCTGTCCGGCGGGGAGCGCCGGCGGACCGAGATCGCGCGCTCGCTGGTGATCAACCCGCGTTTCATTCTGCTCGACGAGCCCTTTACCGGCATTGACCCGCTGGCCATCGCTGAAATCCAGGGCCTGGTCCGGGACCTGAAGACCCGCGGCATCGGCGTGGTCATCACCGACCATAATGTGCGCGAGACCTTGAAAATATGCGATCGGGCGTTGATAATAAATAAGGGAAAGATCTTGATCGAGGGCAAGCCGGAGCAGATCGTGGAAAGCGAGCTGGCCCGGAAATTTTACCTGGGAAGGGAGTTCTCCATTTAGGGAGCCGACATGGCGCTGGACCTCAAACAAAGCCTGAAGCTTGCGCAGCAACTGGTGATGACCCCCCAGTTGCAGCAGGCGATCAAGCTGCTGCAATTGAGCCGGATGGAGCTGGCCGAGATGATCAACCAGCAGATGATGGAGAACCCGGTGCTGGAGGAAGACCGGAGCGAGGAGACCGCGCCGGTCGAGGAAGTCTCACGGAAGACAGAGGCCGAGTCCGCGGGCGAGAATTCCGGCGAGCAGAGCTATGACGATTTGGATTGGGAAAAATTCCTCGATCACTTCATCACCAGTTCCTATGGGATCCGCGCGGCCCCGGAAGAGGATCGGCCCGAGCATGAGACCCGGGTGGCCAAGAATGTAAGCCTATGCGAGCACCTGCTCTGGCAGTTGCGCCTGAGCGATTTCTCGCGCGAGGACGAGGAAATCGCGGAGTATCTGATCGGCAATCTGGACGAGGACGGCTATTTGAAAACCCCGCTCGAGCATGTCGCCCAGCAATTCAAGAAGACCGAGGCCGAGATCGAAAAGGTTTTGAAAAAGGTCCAGCAATTCGACCCGGCCGGGGTGGCCAGCCGCAACCTCCAGGAATGCCTGCTCTTGCAGTTGAGTCAGTGGCATATCCAGAATCCCCTGGCGGAAAAAATCATCCGGAATTATTTCAAGGAACTTGAGAAAAAAGATTACCGCCCGATCGTGCGCAAGGAAAAGGTCCCGCTCGAGCAAGTCAAGGAGGCGGTCAAGATCATCTGCGACTTGGAGCCCAAGCCGGGCCGGCCCTTTGGCGAGGAGCGGGTCCAGTATATCACCCCGGACCTCAGCGTGTACCGGACCGGGGACAACTACTCGATCATGCTTAACGAGGACGGCCTGCCCAAACTCCGGATCAATTCCTACTATTTGAACCTGCTCCGGTCCGACTCGCCCAGCGCGACCAAGGAATACATCAAGGAGAAACTCCAGGGCGCCATGTGGCTGATCCGGAGCATCCATCAGCGCCAGCGCACCATCTACCGGGTGATGGAAAGCATCATCAAGTCCCAGAAAGATTTTTTCGACAAGGGCGTGGCTCATCTCAAGCCGCTGGTGCTCCGCGAGATTGCCCGCGACATCGGCATGCACGAGTCCACCGTCAGCCGCGTCACCACCAACAAGTGGGTGCATACCCCCCATGGAATTTTCAGCATGAAGTTCTTTTTCAATTCCAAGATCAACCGGCTCGAGGGAGGCGCCATGGCCAGCGAGAGCGTGAAGGAGCGGATCCGGCAGGTGGTAACCCAGGAGCCCTGCGGAAGGCCCTTCAGCGACCGCGAACTGGTGGCGATCCTGCGCCGCGAATATGGCATCGAGATCGCCCGGCGGACCGTGACCAAATACCGGGAAGGCATGGGATATCTCTGCTCGGGCAAAAGAAAAAAAGTTTAGGAGAGGTGAGGGAAATGGAAATCAAGGTTACCTTTCGACATTTGGATCCGGAAGACAAGCTCAAGGAGTATGCGGAAAAGGAAATCGAGAAACTGTCCCGCTACCTGCACCGGCCCCTCGAGGCCCAGGCCATTTTTGGCAAGGAAAAAAAACGCTGCCAGGCCGAGCTTCATATCTACGGCGACGGCGAGCATTTTTTTGCGCGCGAGGAAAAGAATGACCTGTTCCTGGCTTTTGACGAGGCCTTGGGCAAAGTGGAAGTCCAAGTCAAGCGTCATCACGACAAGTGGAAACGGGGCAAGGGCAAGAAGGAACTCGAACCGGAAACCAGCCTGGGAGAAATCACGGGCGAGTTCGAGGTGATCCGGAGCAGCGAGCACTTGGCCAAGAAGCCGATCACGGTTGAGGAAGCGGTGGAATATCTGGGCAATTCCGCGGACGGCTTTGTGGTGTTCCGGAACGCGGGCAACGAAAAAATTTGCGTGCTGTACCGCCGATCGGACGGCAACCTCGGCCTGATCGAGCCGGAATAAAAGCAAGGCTCCGGGGCGGCGCGGGACGGTTTCCCGATTTCCGCCTCCAGCACCCACGCGCGGAAAATGCGGAGGGAGTTTATCAAATCGTGAAGAGCGAGGTCAAAGAGGGTTTTAGATGACGGGCATCGAAGTCAGCCGGTTGCTCAAGGAGAGCGAGTACCAACTCGGGCTCAAGCTGATCGCCGGCTCGAACGATCTGACGCGCCAGATTTCGGATGAGGGCGTGCACAAGCTCGGTCTCTCCCTGGTCGGGATCAAGTTTGAGCTCGAGCCCGGCCAGATCCAGGTTTGTGGCGGAAGCGAAAAAGCCTACCTCGACATGTTGCCCGAACTCGAGCGGCGCAAAGTCGTGGAAAAGCTGTTCAGCTTCGAGTTCCCCTGCCTGATCCTGACCCGGTCGCTCGAGCCTTACCCGGTAATCCTCAAAATGGCCGAGCGGCATAAGATCCCCGTGTTGGGGACCGAGCTCGCTACCGGCGAATTCATCTACCGGCTTAACCGTTTCCTCGATGACCACCTCGCCCCCAACATCAGCCTCCACGGCGTGCTCATTGATGTCTATGGCGTCGGAATCCTGATACTCGGCCAGAGCGGCATCGGCAAGAGCGAAACCGCGCTCGACCTGATCCTGCGCGGCCACCGCCTGGTCGCGGACGACATCGTCGAGATCCGGAGACGCGCGCAAAAGACCCTGATCGGCAAGGGCGCGGAGGTGATCAAGTATCACATGGAAATCCGCGGCCTCGGGATCATCAATGTCAAGGACCTGTTCGGAATCGCGGCCATCCGCGACCGCAAGAAAGTGGAGCTGGTGATCGAACTGGTGGAATGGGACCCCAACCAGGACTATGACCGGCTCGGGCTGGAAGACGAGACCTATACCATCCTCGGCGTCGAGATTCCCTATTTGACCATCCCGGTCCGGCCCGGCCGCAACCTTACCACCATCATCGAAGTTGCGGCCCGGAACCAGTTGCTTAAAATAAAAGGCTATTATTCCGCGCGCGATTTCCAGCGCCGGCTTTTGGAGGAATTGGTCCAGAAGCAGGACGGCGAAGGCTTCTTGAGCGAGGAGATCGAGTAAGGAGGACCGATGGTAGGGCTGATTGTGGTAACCCATTGCTCGATTGCGGACGAGCTGGTCCGGGCCGCCAGCATGATCGTGGGGGAAATCCCCCAATGCGTCACCATCGGGATCGGCCCGGAGGAAAAGATTGAAAAGATCGCGGAGCGCCTCGAGCAGGCCTTGGCCGCGGTGGACACGGGAGAAGGGGTGCTGATTCTGACCGATCTTTTCGGCGGCACGCCCAGCAATGTCAGTCTCAGCTTTCTCCAGGACAAGAAGGTGGAAGTGGTGAGCGGGATCAATTTGCCCATGATCTTGAAACTGAGCTTGGGCCGGCAGGGCAAGGACCTGCGGGAAGTGGCCCGCGAGGCGCGCGAGGCGGGTCGGAAAAATATTTCGGTTGCCAGCGAGATCATGAAAAAGAGGGTATGAAGCGATGCGGCTTTTCGGCCGGCCGGCCTTAAAGGAGGCGGAAGCGGTGGTGAGGATTTGCAACCGCCTGGGCATGCATGCCCGAGCCGCGGGAAAATTTCGCAGCCTGGCCGCCCAGTACAAATGCACGATCAAAGTGATCCGGGGCAGGATGGAGGCCGACGCCAAGAGCATCCTGGGCCTGATGGCGCTGGGCGCGTGCAAGGACTGCGAACTGCTGATCCGGGCCGCGGGCGAGGACGCGGAAGAGGCGGTCTCGGCCCTAGCCGCTTTGGTGGAGAACAAGTTCGGCGAAGAGGAATAGATGGCGGAGACGCACAGAAATTTGATCCTGAAGGGAATGGCCGCGAGCGAGGGCATCGTGGCCGGACCGGCCTTTGTCATGACCAGCGTCCGGCTGCCCATTCCCCGCCGGCTGCTCACCGAGGAGCAGGCGCCGGAGGAAATCGAACGGCTCCGGGCGGCGCTACGGGAAGCGGTGAGCGAGCTGGAAGAGGTGAAAAAGGAATTCGGCGACCGGTTTGCCAAGGAAGCGTTTTATATCATTGACGCGCATTCGCTCCTGATCCAGGACCAGGCCCTCTGGGCGGAAGTGGAGCAGAAAATCCGGGAGGGCCGGATCAACGCCGAATGGGCGGTCCGCAAAACCATTGACGAATGGCTCAAGGCCTTTGCCTCGCTGAAGGACGACTATCTGCGCGAGCGCGGGCATGATGTCGAGTTGGTGTGCGAGCGTGTGCTGGACAAATTGGTGGGGCACCAGGAAAAGGATTTAAGAAAGATCCAGGAGCCGGTGATTCTTGTCGCCCACGACCTCCGGCCGGATCAGACCGCGCAGATGTTCTTCTCCAAAGTTCTCGGATTCGTCACCGACACCGGCAGCCGCACCAGCCACACCGCGATCGTGGCGCGCTCCCTGGAAATCCCCGCGGTGGTGGGGCTGGAGCAGGTGACGCGCGTGGTGGAGGACGGCGATGTCATCATCCTGGACGGAGTCGAAGGCAATGTCATCGTCAATCCCGACGACGACCTCTGCTCGTCCTATCTCCAAAAGAAGGCCGAGTGGGAATCCGTCAACAAGCTGCTCGAGGAGTACGCCACGCCCCCGAGCGTGACCCAGGACGGCCGTTGCATCCAACTTTGCGCCAACCTGGAAATCCTGGATGAAATCCATTTTCTGCCCAAATACGGCGCCGAAGGCGTGGGCCTGTACCGGACCGAATATCTTTATTTAAACCGCGCCGATCTGCCCAACGAGGATGAGCATTTTGAAAATTATCGTCGGCTGGCCGAGGCGGTCGCGCCCTACCAGGCCACCATCCGGACTTTTGATTTGGGCGGAGATCAATTCGTGGGCGAACCCCGCCTGGGCGGGGCCACGGAAGAAATAAATCCCGCGCTCGGGCTAAGGGCCATCCGCTTTTGCCTGCGCCGGCCCGAGGTTTTCAAGGCCCAGCTCCGGGGCATCCTGCGCGCTTCCGCTTATGGCAAAATCCGGATCATGTTCCCGCTTATCTCCGACTTGAACGAGGTCCTCGCCGCCAAGCGCATGCTCCAGGAATCCATGTCCGAGCTGGACCGGGAGGGAATCAAATTCGATCCCGAGCTCCTGATCGGGATCATGATCGAGGTGCCCTCCGCGGCGCTCCTGGCCGAGCGGCTGGCGGAAGAGGTGGACTTTTTCAGCATCGGCACCAATGACTTGATCCAGTATGTTCTGGCCATAGACCGGGTCAACGAGTATGTCAGTTACCTTTACCAGCCGCTGCACCCGGCCGTGCTCTGGATGATCAAGCGCACGGTGGAAGCCGGACATCGCGCCGGCATCGAGGTGGCCATGTGCGGAGAAATGGCTGGCGACCCGTTGCTGCTCCCGGTCCTGATCGGCATGGGCATGGACCAACTCTCCATGCCGGCCCGGCTGATCCCGAAGGTGCGCAAGGTTATGCGCGGGCTGCGGGTATCCGAACTTACGCCCATGGTGGAGGAATTGCTGAAGCTGAGCACGGTGGAGGACATCCGGAACCGGATCAAGGGGTTGATCGAGAAGGATTGGGCCGAGGCTTATCGGATGGAGCCCGGCAAGAAACCGGACCTGGCCGGGGTGTTTCTTTGTCAAAAAAGCGATCAAACGCAGTGAAATTAAAACTTTTGGAGGTGTGTAAGTGAGCAAGGACTTTTTGTTCAGTTCCGAATCGGTTACCGAGGGGCATCCGGATAAAATCGCGGACCAGATCTCGGACGCCATCCTGGATGAAATGATCAAGCACGGCCCCGAGTCCAAGGTGGCCTGCGAAACCCTGGTCACGGCCAATACCGTGATTATCGCCGGCGAGATCACCTCGCCCGGAATCGGCAAAGTGCCGATGCCGGAAGTGGCGCGCGCGGTGATCAAGCGCATCGGATACACCGACCCCGAGATCGGGTTCGATTACAAAAGCGCGTCCATCCTGACTTTTATCCACGGCCAGTCGCCCGACATCAGCATGGGGGTGGTGCGCAAGAAGAAAGAGGAACAGGGCGCCGGCGATCAGGGAATGATGTTCGGCTACGCCAGCGACGAAACGCCCGAATTGATGCCCATGCCCATCATGTTTGCGCACCGGCTGACCAGGCGGCTGTCGGAGGTCAGGCACAAGAACATCCTGAAATTCCTCCGGCCCGACGGCAAGAGCCAGGTCACGGTCCGCTATGAGAACAATCTGCCCAAGGAAGTCACCGCCATCGTGATCGCGGCCCAGCATACCCCGGAGGTGAGCCGGCGGACCCTGGAGGCGGGGCTCATGGAAGAGGTGATCAAGAAGGTGATCCCGGCAAAACTGCTGAGCCGGCAAATTCATTATTACATCAACCCCACCGGCCGCTTTGAAAAGGGCGGTCCTTATGCCGACACCGGACTCACCGGCCGCAAGATCATTGTGGACAGCTACGGCGGTATGGGCCGACACGGCGGCGGCTGCTTCTCGGGCAAGGACCCGAGCAAGGTTGACCGCTCCGCGGCCTACATGGCGCGCTATGTGGCCAAGAATATCGTCAAGGCCAAGCTGGCCCGCCGCTGCGAGGTCCAGCTCGCTTACGCCATCGGTGTGGCCGAACCGATCTCGGTCATGGTGGAAGTGCATACCTACGGCACCGGCTCGGTGGACGAAAAAAAGCTGGCCGAGGCGGTGCGCGAGGTGTTTGCCTTGAGACCCCGGAGAATCATCGAGCACCTGGACCTGCTCCGGCCCATTTATCAGAAGACCGCGGCCAACGGTCATTTCGGAAGGTCGGAAAAGGATTTCACCTGGGAGGCGACTGACCTGGCGGACAAAATCAGAAGCGTGGCCAGAGCCTGAAATAGGAGGGAGTAGTTATATGAAATATGATGTCAAGGATCTTGGACTGTCCCAGCTGGGAAAAGGCCGAGTGGAATGGGCCGAGCGCCAGATGCCGGTGCTCGGGTTGATCCGGAAACGCTTTGAAAAAGAAAAGCCGCTCAAGGGCATCCGGCTGGCCGCGTGTCTCCATGTCACCACCGAAACCGCGGTGTTGATGAAGACGCTCAAGGCGGGCGGGGCGCGGCTTGCGCTCTGCGCCTCCAACCCGCTCTCCACCCAGGACGATGTGGCGGCCTACCTGGTCAAGGAAGCTGAGATCGCCACTTTTGCGGTAAAAGGCGAGGACCGCGACCGTTATTACCGGCACATCAATGCCGTACTGGATCTCCGTCCGCAGATCACGATGGATGACGGCGCCGATCTGGTCGGGACCATCCACGGCGAGCGCCGGGACCTGATTCAGAGCACCTTGGGCGGCACCGAGGAAACCACCACCGGCGTGATCCGGCTGCGCAGTCTTGCGGACCAGGGCAAGCTCATGTTCCCGGTCATTGCGGTCAACGACGCCCAGACCAAGCATTTCTTCGATAACCGCTATGGCACCGGCCAGAGCACCATTGACGGAATTCTCCGCGCAACCAACATCCTCTATGCCGGGAAAAATTTCGTGGTGGTCGGATACGGACAGTGCGGCCGCGGCGTGGCCACCCGGGCGCGCGGCATGGGCGCCAATGTGATCGTGTGCGAGGTGGACGCGCTCCGGGCGCTCGAGGCCTTGATGGACGGCTTCCGGGTCATGCCCATAAAAAGGGCGGCGAAGGAAGGCGATGTGTTTGTGACCGTGACCGGGGACATGAAGGCGATTGACGAGGCCGCGATCAAGCTGATGAAGGACGGCGCGATCCTGGCCAACTCCGGCCATTTCGATGTCGAGATCAACAAGGTCGCGCTCCGGAAACTGGCGCGCAAGGTCCGGGTGATCCGGCCCTATGTCGAAGAGTTCGAACTGAAGAACGGCCGCAAGCTCTATCTGCTCGGAGAGGGTCGGCTGATCAATCTGGCCGCGGCCGAGGGACACCCGTCGCTGGTGATGGACATGAGCTTTGCCAATCAGGCCCTGGCCGCGCGGCACCTGGTCAAGGAAGGCGGCAAGCTGGAGAACAAGGTCTATGGCGTGCCGCTCGAGCTGGACGCGGAAATCGCCAAACTCAAACTCAAGAGCATGGGCATCTCGATCGACAAGCTCACCCCGGAGCAGCAAAAATATTTGAGCTCGTGGGAAATCGGAACCTGAAATCAGGGGTTAGGAGTTGGGGATTAGGATTTAGGAAATTCCCGGTTTCCTGACTCCGGACTGCCGATTCCTGATTAGATGAACCTGAAAGCCACCATCAAGAAAATCACCAAGCCTGCGGAAAAACAGGCCCTGTTCGGTTTGCGCCGGGTTTGCGAAACCGGTTCCGGCCTGGAGTTGCAATACCTCTCGGGCATGGCGCGGGTGGAAGTGTTGCGGCCCGGGGCGCTGTGCATTCGGATGACCCGCGGCCAGGTTTGGCCGGACCGGCTTTCCGACGCGGTGGTGGCCCAACCGGAAGGGAAGTTTCAAATTGAGACCGGCCCGGAGCGGATCGCAATTGCCACGGACCGGCTCAAGCTGGTCATTCCCGAAGGCCCGTTCCGGTTCGAGATTTATGACTCGGCGGAGAAGCTTCTGACCCGCGATTTCCCCGGACTAGGCCCCGGGTTTGACCCGGACGGCTTTAGTATCAACCGCTACATTTTCCCGGACGAGGAATTCCTGGGTCTGGGCGACAAATACGGCGGGCTTTCTCGGCGGGGAAAGGCCTGGCGATTCTGGAACACGGATGTGGGATGGAGACGCTTCGCCCAAGACCCGCGCTATACCTCCATCCCGTTCCTGATCTCGCTCCGGCCCGGCGCGGTGTGCGGATGGTTCGCCGATCTCCCGGGATTTCTCGAGATGGACGCCGGCAAAAAATACTCCGGCTTGCTTTCCATCTCCGGCGTCGGCGACATCGCGGACCTCTATTTCGTCCATGCGCCCTCGCTCAAGGAACTGGTCTCGCTTTACACCGAGCTTACGGGCCGGCCAGCCATGCCCCCGCTCTGGGCGCTCGGGTTCCACCAGTCCCGCTATTCCTATTTTTCCGCCCAAGAGGTCATGCAGGTTGTGGAAGAATTCAGGAGCCGCCGGCTCCCGCTCAGCGCCATCCACCTCGACATCCATTATATGGACGGCTATAAGCCGTTCACGGTGAACCAAAAGCGGTTCCCGGATCTGGCCGGGCTGGCGGCAAGGCTCAAGGAACAGGGCGTGAGCCTGGTCGGGATCATTGACCCGGGACTCAAGGCTGATGAGGATTACGCTCCCTATTGCGAGGCGCACGAGAAAGGATATTTGGCCGCCGGCGAGGACGGGAAAGAATATCAAAGAAAACTCTGGCCCGGGAAATCGGCGTTTCCTGATTTTTTCCGGGAGGAGGTCCGAAAGTTTTGGGCGGACCAACACCAGGGATTGTTCGAGCAGGGTTTGAGCGGGATCTGGAACGACATGAACGAGCCGAGTTTCTGGAGGCATGACCTTCGGATCGGGAAGCTGGTGATCTCGTTCGGCGGGGAGCGCGAGCCGGAGCTGGTCCATCAGATCGGCGGTCGGAAGGTGAGCCATCTGGAATGCCGGAACCTTTACGGACAAAAGGAATGCGAAGCCACGCTGGCCGCGTTCCAGAAATTCCGGCCCGGCCTCCGCCCGTTCCTCTTGAGCCGGAGCGGCTTCGCCGGCATCCAGCGCCTGGCCGCAATCTGGACCGGGGACAACCAGAGCAGGTTCGCGCACCTGGCCGCGAGCGTGAGTCAAATCCTGAGCCTGGGCCTTTCGGGGGTGGCCTTTGCCGGCGCGGACATCGGCGGGTTTGCGCGCAATTGCTCGCCCGAGCTTTTTGCGCGCTGGATTCAGCTCGGCGCATTCTATCCCTTCTGCCGCGACCACAGCGCGATCCGGACGCGGCGGCAGGAGCCGTATCAATTTGGGCCGGAGGTCGAGGACATCGCGCGGAAATACCTTCAACTCCGGTATCGGCTTTTGCCCACCATCTATTCGCTGTTCCGGGAAAGCTTCTTGACCGGGATTCCGCTTTGGAGACCGCTGCTGCTGGAATTTCCCAATGACTTCGCCGCGGGGAAAATCGAGGACCAGTTTATGTTCGGGGAATCCCTGATGATCGCGCCGGTGCTTCAGCGCAAGGCCAAAGCGCGCCGGGTCTATCTGCCCGAGGGCAGATGGACGGATTTCTGGGATGGGCGGGAGTTTTCCGGCTCGGGATTTATTGAGGTGAAAACCGGGCTTTCCGACCTGCCGATTTTTGTGCGCGAGGGTTCTATCCTGGCTTTGCAGAAAAAACCGGAGGCCAAAATTCCCTGGCCGGAACTGAAACTGGAAATATATCCGGCCCGAAGCGCGGGTCGGTTCAGCCTTTACGAGGACGACGGGGAAAGCGAGGATTATTTGAACGGAAAATTTTCGCTAAGAGAGTTTGCGATCGAACCAAACTCGAATGGCTATAGCTTTTCGATCGGCCCCAAGTCCGGTAATTTTTCCATTCCTTCCCGTCCGGTTCTGGCCAGGTTCCACTCCCTCAAATCAAAACCGCAAATCCAGATTGACGGCCGGCGCCAAGAAGGGTTCAATTGGATCTCGGAGAAAAACCTGCTGGAATTGGAAATGATTATGGACGATCAGTTGCACCGGGTGGAGTTGCTTGGCCGGTTTTCGGCGGAGTAGATGTCTTGCCGGCCAGTTGTCTCCATTCGGGCCCCATCGCGAGCTGGTTGCCGGTGAGAATCTGGAAATTGACGGAGCCGGAATAATTGGGCTTGCGCTCTGGGTTATAGGGGTTCTGGCTCTGATTGACTTTGACGCTGAGCATCCAGCATTTTTGCCGGGCGAGATAGTTGAAGGTAAGGCCCTGCGATTCGAGGGTCTGGGAGAGCGCGGAATAGTTGAGCCGGTAGATCACTCCCAGGTTTGGGGTCGCCACCATGCTCACGCCGCCGGTCCAGCTTTCCGCCGGCTCCTGCGGCGAAGCATACCAATTGGTTGCGACCGGGTCCAGGGCATAAACATATCCGATCCAGTAGCGGTCCTGCCGCGGGTCCTCGACCCAGAACTCGCCGTGGCCGCGATGCCATTGCTCGTTTTCCAGGTTATATAAGATGGTCCAGTCAATCCCGTAATGCTTGGGCGACTGCAGGTATCCGCGGAATTGCAGGTCCAGCCAATCCTCGGCGATCAAATCATAGAACTGGGTGATTTCAACCTCGTTCAAGACCGAGGCCGGGGCATCCTCCTTGCCGGCCTTTTTCTGGAACAGCAGGCTGGTGAGATTCAACCCGAGCAGACCCCGCTCGGAGGGGTTGAAGATCTGTTGGAAAAAGGGATCCTCCGGGGTCTGCGCCGGGCCGTCATAAAACACCAGGACCTCCGGCTCGAGCAGGTGCCGGTATTTTGTTTTGGCGGTTGCGGTATCACCGTAAAGCCGCTCCACGGCCAGACTGAAATCCGCGCCCGCGGACGGGCGGTAGCTATAGCTCGCGTCGGGGTAGAAATCCGGGGCCGGCTTGAGCGCGGTAACATGATAGCCGGCAAAGGAAAAGAAGCGGACGCCCGGGCCCAGCGATGGCGAGAAAGTCAGGCGCGGCGCGAGCGTGGTTTGCACCCCGGCGCCCAGGCTCTCGTTTTCGCGCCAGTAGTTGTCGAGGTAAGCTCGGAGATCGAACCCGAGCGGGCCGATCAGGGGGCGGTTGAAAACCTGGTACGAGAGTTCGGGCAACTGCTGGATCACCTGCCGGTCCCGGTCATGGCGCCAGCCCTCGATCGGGGCGATGTCCCATCCGGCAAGGTCGTCGGCCCAGGCGAAATCCGCGGCCAGGTTGGAGCCGGGCAAATTCTGGGAAAAAATTATGTCGCTGTCCAGCTCCCGCTGCCAGCGGCTGGCGATGTCCTGCTGGTAATCCAGGATGTATTCATTATCACTCGCCAGGTTTATGTCTTCCCGCACATAGCCGCTGTCCCAACTGGTGGCCCCGGTATAGGATCCGATCCAGCGCCCGCGGTCCAGCTTCTGGTCTTCAATCGCAAAGGCCTCGAGCGTCCCGGTGGAGACCGGTCCCAGGTTGTGGTTGAACTCGGTTCCGGCCAGGAATCCGCGCTTCTGAATATAGGTGGGATATATGGTCAAGTCGGCGCTGGGGCCCAGAACCAGGAAATAGGGGAGCCCGGCCTGGTATCCGCCCCGGCTCGAATATCCGAACTCCGGGGTCAGGAATCCGCTTTTTCTTGTGTCCGAGATCGGGGCCTCGGCATAGGGCAGATACATGATCTTGGCGCCCCGGATCAGGACCCGGACCGATTTGAGTTTGGCGGTGCCGTTGGTGTCGGCGTTGATTTCCTGGGCCTGCATGGCCCAATCCGGCTTCTGACCTTCGGCGCACGAGCAGGAAGTGAACGAGCCTTGATGGAACCGGTATAAATTATCGTTGATTTTTTCCATCTTGTCGCCGGTGATGGTCACCGATCCGGTGTCGGTGGGCAGGGTCATTTTTCCGGCGATCAAATATCCGGCTCCGGTATCCATATTGAGCTCGGCGAAATCGGCCAGGATCACCTCGCTTTGCCGCTCGTTCTGGGTCTTGACCACCCGGACATTTTTGAGGGCGCGGACGATATTGGTCTTGAGATAAATTTCCATCTCGTCGCCGGAGATGGTAAAGGGCGGATTGGTCACGGTCACCTCGCCTTTGAGGGTCACGATCTCGTTCACGCGGTCATAGCTCAACTGTTGGGCTTGGGCCGAGACCGGCAGTTCGGGGGCAGGGGGCTGCTCGGTTTTTTTGGGCTTGGTCTGCGCGGGGGCCGCGGCCGGCAACGAGCCGGCTTTCTCAACCTGAGCGGGCAGGGCGGGGGCCCGGCTAAGATAGAGCAGTAACAGCAAGCCGACCGGCTTTGCGCGCGCGAATTTCAACATTCACGGCCCTAAAGCTCGATGACCTCGCCTTGCTCGAG
>CAIUDS010000012.1 GCA_903897985.1 uncultured delta proteobacterium | reverse complement strand
GCGCCTGGACCGGCAAGGACTTCCGGTTCCGGAAGCGCGTCTGGCTTTTGACCAAATGCCCCTCGATCTGTCCCTTCTGCGCCCGGGGCTGCAACACTTTCCTTGACCATGAAAAGGGGACTGCCTACCGGCTGCGGCCGCGCGAGAACGACGCGGTCAATAAGAGCTGGCTGTGCGACGAGGGCCGGCTGGCCTATAGGGCCATCAATGAAAACCGGTTGGATCGCGCGCTGATCCGGGAAGGGGGCGGGCTAAAGGAGCTGAGCGTGGAAGCCGCGCTCAGCCAGGCCGTCCGGCTGATCCGCGACTTTCACGGAAAAGTCCTGGGAGCGGTGAGCGCGAGCGCGAGCCTGGAAGAGGCGGAGAGTTTCAAGAAACTGCTTGCGGGCCTGGGGGCGGAGGTGGTTTGTTTCCGGCGCCGGGAAGGCAAGGACGATTTTCTATTAAGGAAAGCGGACCGGGACTCGAACCGGAACGGGATGGCCAAACTTGGAATTGACCGGCCGGTGGGAGACGCTATAGTCAAAGCCGAACTGGTGATCGCGCTGGAAAGCCTGTATTCGGAGGGGATCGCGGGCGCGGCCGGCAGGAAGATGGTGGCGCTCAGCCCGAAGCGCTCGGAACTGGTGGAAAGCGCGACCATTGCGCTCCCCATCTCGGCCTACGCCGAGAGCGAGGGGACTTATATAAATTCACAGGGGATGGCGCAGAAATTTTATCCGGCCATGCGGCTGAAGGAAGACGCCCAGCCCGGAGCGAAGATGATCCGGGAGTTGGGCAAGAAATTGGGCGTGGAGATATAGGATGAACCTGGATGCATTATTAACCTTAAAACTGCAATGCCTTTGGGCGCTGGTGGCCTTCGGCGCAGTCAGTTCGCTGGCCGGGCTGCTCACTTGGGGCGAACGGAAGCAGGTGTCCTTGATCCAGGACCGGATCGGACCCAACCGCGCCAACCTCCGGTTCATCCGCAACTGGCGCCTGTTCGGGCTGTTCCATATCATCGCGGACGCGGTGAAGAGCATGACCAAGGAAGACTTCGTGCCGGCGGGCGCGTATAAATGGATGCACCTGCTGGCGCCCCTGATCTCGCTGGGGGTCAGCTTCATCGCCTTTGCGGTGGTCCCGTTCGCCGGCCCGTTCACGATCCGCTGGCGGGATGTGCCGGCCGTGGAAATCCCGCTGCTCGGGCAATTCTTCCCCGGCCAGACCCTGCACCTGTCCCATTTCCCCGTGTCCTTCCAGGCCGCGGACCTCAATGTCGGCATCCTGTTCGTGCTCGCCGTCGGCGCGTTCCTCGTTTACGGCGTGCTCATGGCCGGGTTCGCCTCCAACAACAAGTTCTCGTTCCTCGGCGCCATGCGCGCGGCCAGCCAGATGTTCTCCTACGAAATCGCGCTCGGACTTTCCATCATCGGCGTGATCCTGATCTATAACTCGACCAACCTCTCCGTCATCGTCGAGCGCCAGGGCGCCCTCATCTTCGGGATCATCCCCAAGTGGGGCATCGTAACCCAGCCGCTCGCCTTCATCCTCTTCTTCACCTGCGGCCTGATGGAGATCAAGCGCATCCCTTTTGACGCGCCCGAGGGCGAAAGCGAAATCGTCGCCGGATATTTCCTCGAATACTCCGGCGCCAAATTCATGATGTTCCTGTTCTCGGAGTATGTCGAACTCATCATGCTCGCCGCCATGTGCGCGGTCCTGTTCTTCGGCGGCTGGCAGATCCCCTTCGTAAGCCAAGCCGGGATCAGCATCCCGCTGCTCCATGTTCAGTTCGCCTGGACCGACCTGCCGTGGGTGGCCGCGCATAAGGCGCTGGGAATCGAACTGGTCAATCTGGCCGTGGTTTTGGCCCAAGCCGGCTTTTTCGCGTTCAAGGTGGTGGCCTTCTGCTGGATCATGGTCACGGTGCGCTGGACCTTCCCGCGCTTCCGGTACGACCAGATCATGCGGCTGGGCTGGAGAAGAATCCTGCCGCTCTCGATGGTGAATATCGTCCTGGCCGTGGGCATCGTGTTGGTGGAAGACAAATTTAAACCGGTGATTCAAAAGGTTTTGGGGTATTGACTTGTTGAAGAAAAAACCAACGCCCAACTGGGTCCGGCTCTATCTCCCGGAGTTGCTGCGGGGATTTTACATCACCAGCAAGCATTTCTGGATCAATTTGCTCGGGTTCATCCCCGGGCTGGACCGGGTGATCAAGAAGGAAGTGGTCACTTATCAATGGCCGGAGGTTGAGCGGCCGATTTCGGACCGGTGGCGGGGCAAGCACCGGCACAACCGCCGGGAGGACGGCTCGACCAAGTGCGTGGCCTGTTACTGTTGCTCGACCGTGTGCCCGGCTCAGTGCATCACCATCGAGGCGGGGGAGACGAGGGAGGACGCGGTGACCGAGAAGGTCCCGACCCGGTTCGACATCAATTTGTTCGAATGCGTCTATTGCGGCATGTGCGTGGAGGCCTGCCCGTGCGACGCTATTTATATGGATACCAAGGAAATGCGGATGTGCGAATATACGCCGGATAAATTTGTGATCGGGCTGAAGGAGTTGTTGAAATAGAACCATGGAAGGGAATGCGCTGAACCTGATCTATCAGATCTCCTTTTTCGGCATCGCCGCGTTCGCGGTGGTGGCGGCGCTGGTGGTGGTAAGCGCGAAGAACCCGGTGGTGAGCGCGATCTGGCTGGCCGTCTGCTTCATCGCGGTGGCCGGGATTTACGCGTTGCTCAAAGCGCCGTTCCTGGCCATGGTCCAGATTCTGGTTTACGCCGGGGCGATCATGGTCCTGTTCGTGATGATCATGATGCTGATGGACCCGGGAAAAATGGAGGCGGGCGGCGCCGGGCAGAAGGTGGTCCGGGCTTTCGCGGCCGCAGCCGGCGCGGTGGTGACCGTGGTGCTGCTGGTCCTGGCCAGCACGGCCGGCAATTACAAATGGACGGCCTGGAGCGAGGTTCCGGTGGGGACCAGTGAAGCCATAGGCCGGCTCCTGTTCACCCGCTACCTGCTGCCGTTCGAGGTCCTGTCGCTCTTATTGCTGGCCGCGGTGGTCGCGGCCATTTACCTGGCGCGGCGCCGGGAGGCAAGCAAATGACCATGAGTCCGGAATATTTTCTGATGCTGGGGGCGGTCCTGTTCGGGATCGGCATGGTCGGGGTGCTGGTGCGGCGGAATGTGCTCATTATCCTGATGAGCATCGAACTCATGCTCAATTCCGCGAACCTGACCCTGGTGACCTTCTCGCGCTATCTGGGGGATTTGACCGGGCAGGTTTTCGCGCTGCTGGTCATGGTGGTGGCGGCCTGCGAGGTCGCGGTGGGACTGGCGATCATCATCGCCCTGTTCCGGAACAAGGACACGGTGGATGTGGACCGGATCAATATCATGAAATGGTGAGGGAATGCCGGAAGTAGCAGTCAAAAGTCTCGCGCAGAACTGGATCCTCTGGATCCTGATCCTGCCCTTGCTCGGCTTCGGGATCAACGGCCTGGGCGCGCTGGTGTTCCCCCAAAAATATCCGCGCACGCTGAGCAATATCGTTTCCTGTCTGGTCATTTTCGGCTCGTTCCTGGTCACCGCCTTCGGGCTGTGGGCCCTCACCCGCTCGCCGGAGGACGCCTACTTCACCCAGCAGGTTTTCAGTTGGATCTCGGTCGGTAATTTCTCGGTCAATTTCGGACTGATGTTCGACCACCTCTCCGCGATCATGTGCCTGACCGTTACTCTGGTGGGACTGCTGATCCATATTTACGCCACCGGCTACATGGGCCACGACCCGGCCTACGCCCGGTTCTTCACCTATATGAACCTGTTCATGTTCATGATGCTGACCCTGGTTTTGGCGGACAACATCGTGCTCATGTTCGTGGGCTGGGAAGGCGTGGGGCTGTGCTCCTATCTCCTGATCGGGTTCTGGTATGAGGACTGGGACAAGGCCAAGGCCGGGCTCAAGGCCTTCGTGGTCAACCGGATCGGCGATTTCGGGTTCCTACTCGGCATCTTCACCCTGTTCTGGGCGCTCGGGACCGTGGACTTCGCCGGCATGAGAAATTATATCTCCGGGCACCCGCTCGAGTTTTCCGGCCTGACCCTATATGGGGTCAAGGTCGCCACCCTGATCGGGATTTTCCTGTTCATCGGCGCCACCGGCAAGAGCGCGCAACTCCCGCTCTATGTCTGGCTGCCGGACGCCATGGCCGGCCCCACCCCGGTGAGCGCGCTGATCCACGCCGCGACCATGGTCACCGCGGGCGTCTATATGATCGGTCGGATGAGTTTCGTCTATGTCCATTCTCCGTTCGCGCTCGCCGTGGTCGCCTGCGTGGGCGCGGCCACTGCGCTGTTCGCCGGCACCATCGGCCTGACCCAGACCGACATCAAGCGCGTGCTCGCCTACTCGACCGTGTCCCAACTCGGGTACATGTTCATGGCCATGGGCTCCGCCGCGTTCGCCGCGGGCATTTTCCATTTGTTCACCCACGCCTTCTTCAAGGCGTTGCTGTTCCTCGGCGCCGGCTCGGTCATCGTGGCTTTCCATCACCAGGAGCAGGACATCACCCGGATGGGAAACCTGAGCAAATACCTGCCCTGGACCCACCGCACGGTGCTGATCGCGTTCCTCGCCATCATCGGGCTCCCGCCCCTGGCCGGGTTCTGGTCCAAGGACGAGATCCTGTTCCGCGCTTTTGCCAGCGGCAATGAACTGCTGGCCCAATATCGCTTGAACTATGCGCTCTGGGCGGTCGGCGTGACCACGGCGCTGGTGACCGCGATCTATATGACGCGCTGGATGATCCTGGTCTTCTGGGGCGGGCCCCGGATGGACGAGGAAACCAAACATCATCTCTCGGAGTCGCCTCAGAGCATGATCATCCCCTTGATGATCCTGGCCTTGGGCTCCGCGCTGGTCGGGTTCCTCGGGGTCGGGCCCCTCTTCGGAGTCACCAACTGGTTCGAACATTTCCTCGAACCCGCCTTGGCCCAAGCGCTCCCGGCCGAGCCCAAAATTGCTTTATTCGGCAGCGAAAGGATGCTCGAGGTGACCCTGCTAATAGTATCGGTCCTGGCCGCGATCACGGGCCTCCTGTTTGCCTACGGCATTTACCTGGAGAAGCCCGGCCTGGCCGACAAGCTCAAGGAAAAATTCAAGGCCCTTTACCTGCTCAGCTACAACAAGTATTATGTGGACGAAATATATGACCGGACCGTGGTGAATCCCCTGCTCAAGACCTCTTACTATCTGCTGTTCCGGTTCGTGGATGTGGCCATTATTGACGGGTTCATGAACGGCCTGGCCAAATTGACGCAACTGCTCGGGAGAGTCCTGCGTCGGGCTCAGAACGGCGTGGTCCAGACCTACCTGTTCGTTTTCGTGCTCGGCATTATCGCCGCGTTCGTGATCTTGATCTATTACCTATTCAGGAGTCAGGCTTAAATGGAGTGGCTGTTGGCACATATCCTGAGCGTGATTGTTTTCCTGCCCCTGGTCGGGTCCGTCCTGTTTTTCTTCCTCGATCGCGAACAGGCCCGGGCCATTCGGATCATCGCGCTCCTGATTCTGGCCTTGGATTTCGCCCTTTCCGTCTGGCTGTTCCTCTCATTCAACGGCGGCAACCCTCAGTTCCAGTTCGTGGAACGCTACACCTGGATTGCCAATTGGAACATCCACTATCAGTTGGGCGTTGACGGGATCAGCCTGCTCTTGGTCATGCTCACCACCCTGCTCGGGCCGGTGGTAATCCTGTCCAGCTGGTCCCAGGTCAAGGATCGGGTGAAAGAATATCACATATTCCTGCTCCTGCTCCAGACCGGAATGCTCGGCGCGTTCCTGGCCCTGGACATGATCCTGTTCTATGTGTTCTGGGAACTCATGCTCGTGCCCATGTATTTCCTGATCGGAATCTGGGGCGGCCCCCGCCGAGTCTATGCCGCGGTCAAGTTTTTCCTGTTCACCATGTTCGGGTCCGTGCTCATGCTCATCGCCATCATCTGGCTCTATTATTACGCCTCCAGTTTCGATTATATCGCCATCCTCAATTTCCTCGGCCCCGAGCCGCTCACGCTCTATTTCCAGCTGATCCTGTTCGGCGCCTTTGCCCTGGCCTTTGCCATCAAGGTGCCGATGTGGCCGCTGCACACCTGGCTGCCGGACGCGCATGTGGAGGCCCCGACCGCGGGCTCGGTGATCCTGGCCGGCGTGCTCTTGAAAATGGGGACTTACGGCTTCATCCGGTTCGCGATCCCGTTTTTCCCGGACGCGGTGCTCGCGGCCGGGCCGTATTTTTACGCGCTGGCCGTGATCGGGATCATTTACGGGGCCCTGGTCTCCATGGCGCAGGAGGACATGAAAAAATTGGTGGCGTATTCGAGCGTGAGCCATCTCGGGTTTGTCATGCTCGGCCTGTTCGCGCTCACCGCCCAGTCCATGCAGGGCGCGCTCATCCAGATGATTAACCACGGCCTCTCCACCGGCGCGCTCTTCCTTTTGGTCGGCATCGTCTACGAGCGCGCGCACAAGCGCCAGATCAGCGACTTCGGCGGCATTGCCAAGGTGATGCCGGTTTATGCCGCGTTGTTCCTGGTTGTGGCCCTGAGCTCGATCGGGCTGCCCGGGCTCAACGGCTTCGTGGGCGAATTTTTGATCCTGGTCGGAACCTACCTCAGCCCGAATCCGTATTCCAAAATCGCGGCCATCCTGGCCGGCACCGGCGTGATCTTCGCCGCGGTCTATCTGCTCTGGATGTATCAGCGCGTGTTCTTCGGCCCGCTCCAGAAAGAGGAAAACAAAACGCTTCAGGACCTGAACCCGCGCGAAGTGTTCTACCTGGGAGTGATCTTGATCTTCATCGTCTGGATCGGAGTTTATCCGTCCACTTTCCTCAAAAAGAGCGAGGCCACCATCAACAGCCTGATCACCCAGGTCCAGGCCCGGAAGCTCTCGGAGAATCGTCCCCGGAACCGGTTTGCCGAGGCCTTTCCGCCCGGCGCGGGTTCCGGAAAAATTTTAAGCAGAGGCGGTAAGTGATGCCGGAAGCCCTCAAGATACCGCTGATAAATTTCTATGACCTGGCCGGGGTGGCCACGCCGCTCATGCTCGGGCTTTTGGCCCTGGCCGCCATGATCCTGGACAGCTGGGTCGGGAAAAAGAAGCCCGGCGTTATCGGCGGTTTCACCCTGACGGGGCTGATCCTGGTTTTGATCTTCCAGGCCTTGCT
>CAIUDS010000011.1 GCA_903897985.1 uncultured delta proteobacterium | reverse complement strand
GAGGTCCAGCAGCCGGGCGCCGTAGATTTCCCCGGGCCGTTTCTCGTCGCGGTCCGGGCCGATGATGAAACTGGGACGGGCGATGACATAGGGCAGTCCGCTCGAGATCAATTCCTGTTCGAGCTTGAAGCGCGCGCGGTAGTAAGGAGAGGACGCCTGAGCATTGACGCCGGCGGCCGAGAGATAAACAAACACCGGCTTGATACCCGCGGCCTGAGCCGCCGCGATCATCAGAGCCGCGAGTCCATAATCAACCGCCTCGTAGTCCTGCGATTTCGGGTCCTTGCCCGCACGCGCCACCTGCTTGATCCGGCTGCGGGTGGTGCCGAGCAGGGAGAAGATATATGCCGGCCGGAGCCGCGCAAAGGTTTCGGTCATGGCCTTCAGTTCCCACGCCGTATTGTTCACCTCCGCGCCCAGGGTCGTGAACCGTTTGCGCCAGTCATGGAACCGCGGCGAGTCCGGCCGCACATGCGCCACGGTCGGAACTCCCCTCTCGACCAGAATGCGCACCGCCTCGCGGCCGGTGTATCCGGTGGCGCCCGCCACCAAAGCCTTTTCCCGAATTTTGGGTATCGGTTCCGCCAAGCCTTTCTCCCCGCAAGATTATACCACCAATCTGCAAAATATTGGACCCGGCCGGAGGCCCGTTTTTGGCTCCAGGCAAATCTGCTAAAATGGTCGCCAGCGGAGGTTCCCTTGAAACCGAACCAGGGTTCTGAAGACTTGCTCCAAGCCGCCATCGAGCTTCGCCATACCGGCCGGGCGCCGGTGGCGCCCATGATCTATTATTTCGCGGCCAATTATGCCGGGATCACCATGCCGGAGCTTTGCTCGGACTGGAGCAAATACGAGTATGCCATCCGGAAATGCTATACCGAGCTGGGGCCGTGGGACATCTATTACAACATCTGCCCGTATTCGCCGATCGCCTACCAGAGCTGCCTGATGATGAAGGTGAAATATCCGGGCCAGGACCTTCCCCCGGACAGCATCTGCCAGTTCGACGAATATGAAATGATGCGCCCGGACGATTACGACTGGCTGATCAATTATCGCGGCCCGGGATTCATGCTTTACTCCGAATACACGCTCGAACTCCTGTCCCGGTTCATGCCGGAGCTGGCGGGAAAGGGTCTGGCCGGCAGGGTCCGGCTTTATGCCGCGGTTTTGAAAAACTTCCTGGCCTGGCGGAAACATTTTCAATGGTTCTCGGCCCGGGGCGCCGCGATCCTCTGCGGGACCATGGCCGAGGCCCCGTTTGACCATTTCTCCATGGCCCGCTCGATGCAGCCGTTCGGCCTGGACTTGATGGACCGGCCGGAAAAAATAAAACTCGCCGGGCCGCGTCTGGTGCCGTCCTTCGTTCGGACCCACGCCCTGTTCACGAAAATCACCGGCGTGCCGAGGATGCTCATTTATGTGCACCGGTCGAGCACGGATTTTATTTCGCCGAAAATGTTCGCGGAGATTTCCCTGCCGCCGCTGAAGGAAGTTTGCGAGCGGCTGCTCGAGGCCGGGATCACGCCCATCCTGCATTGCGACGGCAACTGGGATTTGAGTTTGAAACATCTGCGCGCGCTGCCGGCCAAAAAGTGCATCATCCAGTTTGACGGCAAAACCGATATTTTCCGGGCCAAGCAGGAACTCGGAGACCTCCACTGCCTGTTCGGGGATGTGAACGCATATGACCTCGCGTTCGGCAGCCCCCGGCAGATTGATGAATATTGCCACCGCCTGATCGAGCAGGTGGGCAAGGGCGGCGGGTTCATTCTGGGGGCGGGCTGCGAGGTCGCGCCCAATGCCCGGACGGAAAATGTGAAAGCCATGATCCAGGCGAGCCGAAAATATCCCGCCCCGGCCTGAGATGGCAGTTCAGGAAAGCTTGTAGCGGCTGCCCTGCTTGAGCAACTCGGTGGGATAAAATGTCCCGCGCCAATAAATCCCGCCGCGCTTCCATCCCAGGTATCCGGTCCGCCAGGCGATCACCGCAATCGCGATGGAGCCGACCGGGAAAAAGATCGAGGGCAACATCTTCCGGCCGGCCCAGCGGTTGAGCAGGATTTGGGTCAGGACCGCGATTGCAAGCATGACCAAACCGAGGACTCGCAGATGCGGAATCCCGATCGGGATCAGAGCGTAAAGCGGGGCCAGCTCCAGCGCGAGCACCACCGCGCCCATGAGCAAGAGCCGGAAAAAACTGAACCCGCCGATGGAGGTGAACAGCGCGCGCTCCGCGCCCACGGCCATCTCCCGGAGCGACCGGTAAAAATAAACCCCGACATATCCGCGGCCGTTGACCAGCGAGCAGCGCGCGCCCGACTCTTTCAGCATCTGCCCCAGCGCAACATCGTCCGCCGGCTCCAGCTTGATCCATTCCAGGCCCTGAGTTTTCTCCAGCGCCGAGCGCCGGACCAGGTTAAAGGCCCCGGCCCCGGCCGAGGCCTTTGATTTCTCATCCTCGATCGCCCAGACCCGGGCCGCCGGGCAGATGATCCGGACAAAAACCGAAAAGGTGGCGTCCATCAAAAACCCCACCGGGTATAACTCGGGCAAAGCCGCGAGAAAATCCAGCGGCCGCGACTCGCAATAAGCGATCACGCGCCTCATGGTCCCGCGCCGGATCTTGACATCCGCGTCGCTGAATAAAATCCAGTCCCCGGTCGCGATTTTCAGCCCCTGGTTCATGGCGTTCAGTTTTCCCAGCCAGCCCGCGGGAAGTTCCTTCAGATGAACCACCTTGACGCGCGGGTCCCGGGCCGCGATTTGGTCAGCGATCTGCGGAGTGTTGTCAGAGGACCGGTCCTCCACCAGAATCAGTTCCAGGTTCGGATAGTCGTCCTCCAACCGGACCCGCATCGCTTCCTCAATCGTGTCCGCCTCGTTGCACGCAGTCATGATCTCCGAGACCTTGGGCCAATGCTCAGGCTCCTGCTCTCCCAGCTCCGGGATCAGGCGCACGGATTTGATCACCCGCAAGGCCAGGACCAGTTGGCCCAGCCAGTAAATGGAGCCGAGTCCGAGCGCGATCAAGAAGAGGACTTTGAAAACCGGCATCAATTTCCCGCGACTACTCCGCTTCGGAATTCTGGATGAACCGGATGTAGAATCTGATCACCTGTCCGTAATTCTCCACCCCGATCCGCTCGTTGAGATTATGCGCGCGTTTCAAGTCCTCGGCCGTCAGGTTGTCGGGAGTGAACCGGTAAATGTTGTCGGCCAGGTTCTGGAAATGGCGCGAGTCCGTGGCGCCGATCTCGAGCAGCGGCGCCACCACCGCGTC
>CAIUDS010000010.1 GCA_903897985.1 uncultured delta proteobacterium | reverse complement strand
TGGGGTCGTTCCTTTCAGGTGATCTTCTGGGGCGTGCCTCAAACAACAATTCCTTCGCATGCGAAGGATCTAACATAAATCGGGCAAAAAGTTGTCCAACCAATGGGGGGAACCTCAAGCCTGATCGCATCGATAATCGCTGATTTGCCAGAATCATTTTCGCCAACAAGCACATTGAGCCCATTTCTAAGTGGGAGATCAAGATTGGGCTTGTCTAAGTCGAGCGCTTCTGATGAGCCGAATTTTCGGAAATTCCAAAGTTTAATTTGGGCTAGATACATTGCTGGTCCCTCCACAACCTATCTTTTTCTGGATACCATAATAGCATTGGTTGCGCCTAAATATCAACCGCCCCCCGATAAACATATCCACGGCGAGAATTAATGCATGAATGCTTTACAGCATCATTCGTAAAGGTGCGAAGCACGAATGCTCGCACGAAAAAAGGCTTAAAAGAGTCGAGCAGTCATTCCTTGTCGCCAAATTCGATTCTCCTGAGCCGGTAATGGCGGAACTCCTGTTTGACGATTTTACGGATATGGTTGAGGTTAATCGAGTCTCCGGGCCGGTAGGAAATGAACAGGCTGCGGATTTTGTCGCGGTCCGGCGCCGGCTGCTCGAGCTCGTGGGTGAGCATCCGGAGCATGCGGAGCGATTTGATCACAAAGCGGGAAACCAGTAACCGGTTTTTGCCGTCCATGTTCTCAAATTCAACCGCGAAACCAGGCGGGTAAGATTTGGTCTTTCCAATAATTCTTTTTTTCCGCGAGTTCCATACCACCCGGCTGATCGCGGAGACATGATAGCCCTCGAGTTCGATTTCAACCCAGATCACCTGGTCCGGCAGGACCCGGACCGGGCAAGCCAGAAAAGCGCCGCCTCCGCTCAGAGTTGTGGTCCGGGCTTTGCGCCAGCGGTCCTGGTATAAGAATCGAGCAACGAGGTCGCATCCGGTCCGCTGATACCTTCGCTCCTTGGTCCAACCTTCCGGAGGTTTGTGCCCGGCCGCCGGGTCGGTTTTTCTCATTTGTTACAATTTTACGCCCTTGAGCATCTAAAATCAATTGCCGGCGTGGGCGAGCGGTTTGACAGAAGGCCGGGCAGGATGTATTTAAGAGCCGTTGGCGATTAAAAGCATAGAGGAGACATAGATGCCAGAGCGGGTTTCCGTTGCGATCATCGGCGGCGGTCCGGCCGGGCTGACCGCGGCGATATACTTGGCGCGCGCCGGGATCGGCTGCGCCGTGTTCGAGCCGGCCGTTCCCGGCGGCATGGTGTTCATGGTGCACCAGATCGAAAACTATCCGGGCTTCCCGGAGGGCATCACCGGCCGGGAACTGGCCGAGAAGATCGAGGCCCAGGCCAAAAGGTTCGGGGTGGAAATTTCCCAGACCGGCGTGAAAAAGGTGCATAAGGCCGACCATGAATTTCTTCTGGAACTCGAGTCCGGAAACCAGATCAACGCGCGCGCGGTGATCGTGGCCACCGGCTGCAAGCCCAAGAAGCTCGGGATCAAGGGCGAGGAGGAGTTGTTTGGAAGGGGCGTGAGTTATTGCGCGACCTGCGACGGGAATTTCTACCGCGGGCAGGATGTGGCGGTGATCGGCGGGGGCGACAGCGCGTTGCAGGAGGCGTTGTATCTGTCCCAGATTTGCCGGACGGTCTATGTTGTTCACCGCCGGAAGGAGTTGCGGGCGAAGAAGATTTTGGAGGACCGCTGCAAGGAGAAGGTGAACCTTAAGCTGGAACTGAATGTGAACATCCATTCCATCATTGGCGAGGACGAGGTCCGGGGGCTTCAGGTGGCTGACAAGGAGAGCGGTGAAAAACGGGTGATCGCGGTGAGCGGCATTTTTTTCTATGTGGGCATGGACCCGGTCACGGACATGGTGAGAGGTCTGGTCAAGCTTGACGACGCCGGGTTCATCGAGGCCGGCGAAGACACCAAAACCAGCATGCCCGGCATTTTTGCGGCCGGGGATGTGAGGTCAAAGCCGGCCAAGCAGGTGGCCTCGGCGGTGGCGGACGGCTGCAACGCCTCTTTTGCCATCGAAGAATATTTCCTGGAACAAAGATGACCGAGCCGCGGCCGATCCGGGGATGGGTCGAGATCGGCCTCGAAGGCCCGGTTTTTATTCTGGAAGCCGTTTCCGATTTCCTCAATGCCCTCGGCTCCGGCGGCGCCATCTTTTCCGAGGCCAAAAAACACCGGAGGCCCGGCTACGAGCGGCTCACCGGTTTTTTTGCCAATGACCGCAGACTGCCCGGCCGCATGGCCAAGCTGGAAAAATATGTTTTGAGTCTGCCCGCGCTTTTCCCGCTTCAGCCGATTTCCAAACTACAAATCCAGGCCATTGCCGATGAGGATTGGATCAACCGCTGGCGCGAGACCATTGTTCCGACCAAGGTGAGCGAAAAATTCTGGGTGGCGCCGGAATGGCAGAAAGCGCCCGCGGAGGCGGAGGCGCCCGGCTCGCAGGTCATCATCATGGAGCCGGGTCTGGCTTTTGGCACCGGGTTTCATCCCAGCACCAAGCTGTGCCTGGAAATAATCGAGGAACTGGCGCCGGAAAAGGGCAGGGGGGTGCTGGATGTTGGCACCGGCACCGGCATCCTGGCCATGGCCGCGGCCATGCTGGGAGCAAAAGAGGTGCTCGCGGTGGACAATGACCCCCTGGCCTTGAGGGTGGCGGAGGACAATTTGAAACGCAATGGTCTCTTGGGAAAGGTCAAGCTGGTCAAAGCCGGAAACAAGACCAACCAGCGGCTGAGCAAAAAAAAGTTCGACCTGATCGTGGCCAACCTGTTCCTTGGCGAACTCAAGCGCCTCGCCCAATATCTGGTCGCGCATTTGGCGCCCGGCGGGTTGCTCGCCGTTAGCGGCATCCTGCCCCATCAGTCCGCGGAAGTGGTCAAGGCCTATAAGAAGCTCGGCCTGCAAATAATAAAGAAAAAGGAAAAACAAGGATGGCTCCTGATTTTGATGAAAAAAAAGTGAGGAAAATCCTGCGCCGATTTTTTGTCGCGTCCCGAAGGATTCACCGGGAAGGCCCGGAACTGATCGCGGAACTGGATCACGACACCGTGCACCATATTCGCACCGTGCTCCGCATCGGACCGGGCGCCAAGGTCGCCCTCTACGACGGCTCCGGCAAAGAGTATCTCGCGCAAATCATCGAGAGCACACCCAGCCGGGTCCAGGCCAAAATCCTTGAGACTCGCGAGCCGAAAACCGAGTCCGGCCTCGAACTTACCTTGGCCCAGGCCCTCATCAAAGAGCAGGCTTTGGACAAGGTGCTTACCGCGGCAACCGAATTGGGTGTGAAAAAAATCATCCCGGTCCTCACCAAAAGGGTCGTAGTGGACCTCAAGTCCAAAGACCTGGACCAGAAAATGTTTCGCTGGAGAAAAATCCTCGAAGAGTCCGTCAACCTTTCCGGCCGCATCCTGATTCCCCAAATCGAATATCCCACCCAACTTGCGAAATTGCTGGATGAAAAATTTGAAGGCACAAAAATTGTGCTCTGGGAAAAAGCTCAAGGCGGGGAATTGGCAACCTTGGAAAAATCTCGAAACGCTAAACCCGAAACCATAAACCGGAAACCGGAAACTGGAAACCGGATTTTGCTTTTGGTCGGTCCCGAGGGCGGCTTTGAAGATGAGGAAGCCGAAGCGGCCATGGCCAAAGGCTTTACCCCGCTCGGACTCGGTCCCCGAATCCTCCGCGCCGAAACCGCGCCTATCGCCGCAATCTCCATCCTCCAATACCTCTTCGGCGATCTCTCCTAATCGAAACGCGAGTCGCAGAGTCCATACCTTTCTGGGCAGGCGACTTCAGTCGCAATTCGTGGTGCAGACACACAGACGCAATGCCGCGGCAGAGGCGCATAAAAATTTCCGCGAATATTATGCAACCAGGCTGATTCTTTTCCCGAAGGCAACTGCCACCAAACTACAAAAAATTAACAAGCAACTTGTGGATACCTTTTACGAATTCCATTTTGGTGTGGAGATGGAGATGGCGGGAGACGGGGACAGAACAAAAAAATGGATGGAGATAATCGAGCGCGTTCGAGGAGAGATTAATGACACATTGGGCGAGCTAGAAGATGAATTTCGCCGACTGTTGGGGGATGAAAGTGAATGTTCCGGTTAAGGGGGGTGCCTGCAACCGGCACTTCGCCAGCCTGCAGGAAAAGGCCCAAGGGTCAGACCTTTGGTTGAAGGTTAAGATTTTGGGCGGAGTCTGGATCAGCCTTTCCCTTCTTCAAAATCTCGAGGATTCTCCGCGTTCAGCTGCGGTTCCAATTCCTTGGTGTCTTTGGTGTCTTGGTGGTTGAATTGAGATTCGGCAGGCTGGAAGCCTGCACCACAATGAATTTCCTTTGTGCCCTTAGCGGCTTTGCGGTGAAATGCGGCTCAACCTGAAGTCTTGAAACTCGCGCTCCGCAAATCTTTTTGCCGGGAGGACGGGCCGACATAAACCGTGTATTCGATCGGCTCGATTTCCCAGGCCTTTTGGGAGACATCATAATATGCCAGGTCTTCTGCCTTGACCTCGATGGTCGCGGTTTTGGTCTCGCCCGGCTGGAGGGCAAGTTTGACAAAGCCCTTCAAGTCCTTCACCGGCCGGTCCACCTTGCTGCCGTTATACCCCACATAAAGCTGGACGATCTCCTCGCCCGCCATGGTCCCGGCATTCTTGATGTCAACCGAAGCTACGAGCTTCCCGTTCCGGCCGATCTCCGCACGGTCGAGCCTCAGGTTGGAGTATTGGTAGGTGGTGTAACTCAAGCCGAACCCGAACGCAAAAGCCGGCTCCAGTCCCTTTTTGTCAAACAACCGGTAGCCATGATAGTAGCCGTATTCGATCTCCTTGGCATGGTTGTCGAAAAAAGGAAGCTGGTCGGTTGACTTCGGGAACACGCACGGGAGCTTGCCGCTGGGATTGGCCTCGCCGAACAAAATATCCGCAATGGCGTTGCCTCCCTCCATCCCCGGATACCAGGCCATCAGGATCGCCGGCACCTTGTCGCGCCATCTCTCCATGGTGATCGCGCTCCCGCCCTCGAGCACCACCACACAATTCTTGTGTTCCGGGGCAATGGCCAGGACAAGCTCTTCCTGGTCTTTGGGCAGGTCCAGGTTGATGCGGTCTCCGCCGATCTTGATCAGGGGCACAGGCAAGAACTCGCCCTCATTCTTGGCGGTCAGGCCCGCAACGATCACAACCGCGTCCGCATTGCGCGCGGCCAGTTTGGCGGCATCGAGATGGTCGCCACGCTCATAGATAATTTTAACCGCGGCTCCGGCTCGGCCGGTAATTCCGGCCAGCGGGGTCACTACATACGGCGGCCGCACCTTGGAACTGCCGATGTCGCCGATATTGGCTTTGTCCGCCAGCTTCCCGATCACCGCGATGGTCCTGATCTTATTCCGGTCCAGCGGCAGGACCCGAGGGTCATTCTTTAGGAGGACCATACTCTTGATTGCCACTTCCCGCGCGAGCGCCGAATGGTCCTTGCCCGCAATCCTGCTCCGGTCATAAGAGGGCAAGCCGACTTTGGAAAACCGGTCCTTTTGCCGCAGAATCCTCAGGACCGAATCGTCAATATTTTTCTCCGGCACCTCTCCGCGCAAAACCAGCTTCTTCAGGCTGCTCCCGTAGAAGCGCTTGATCGGCATCTCAATGTCCAAGCCGGCATTGGCCGCGGCCTTGCCGTCGCGCACTCCCCAGAGGAAATCCGAGACCACGAACCCGTCAAAGCCCCAGTCCTGTTTCAGAATTTCGAAGAGCAGATGCCGGCTATGCCCGCAGTATTCGCCGTTCACGCGGTTGTAGGCGCTCATGACCGTGGCCACGCCCGCGTCCACGCATCTCTTGAAATGGGGCAGATAGATTTCGCGCAGGGTCCGTTCGTCAATTTTTGCGCTCACGAAAAACCGGGATTCCTCGATCGAGTTGCACGCGAAATGCTTGGCGCACGCCATCATATGCTTCTGCACGCCCTTGGTCAGCGCCACGCCCATTTCGCCCAAGTGATGCGGATCCTCCCCATAGGTCTCCTGCGCCCGGCCCCAGCCCGGATGCCGGAGCAAATTGATGCACACCCCGCCATAATGGTTCGCGCCCTGCGCCCGACCCTCATAGCCGATAACCTCGCCCACCCGTTCCTCGAGTTCCGCGTCCCAGCTTGCGCCCCTCGCCATAGACACCGGGAAGCAGGTGCTATGCCCAATGGTCACCCCGCGCGGACCGTCGGTGAATTTATGGGCCGGGATGCCCAGCCGTTTGTTCCGGCCCGAGTCATAGGTCCAGAGGTTGTAGCGCGGCAGCATGACCGCATGTTTCCAGAGCGCCGTGCACGCCGTCATCTGCCCGATCTTTTCCCCGAGCGTCATCTGCGATAGCAATTCTTTTATTCTTTTCTCGCGCTCCGGATCAGCCATCTCTTCTATCCTCCAATTCTCCGCGTTCTCTCTGCGGTAAATAACCGGGTCATTTCCTGCCAACCTCCAACTCCTCGGCCAATTGCTCGCCGGAAAACCGCGTCATCAAGGCCGCGCCCAGGATGATCGCGGCCAGGCCCCCGATGCGCAGGCCCTTGAGCAGCGGGCTGGTGGGAAAGGCTTCGCCCAGAGCAACCACCCCGAAAATGATCGCCAGCACCCTTGAGCAAAAATCCGAAATCGCGGTGACCAGGATGGCGCGGCCGTGCTGGTAGGATCGGGTGAGGAGCATCTGGCCGGTGAGATAGGTTCCGATCAGGAACGGTCCGACCATGCCGAAGGCCAGGATATATTGGTGCTTGCCCGCGGCGGTGAGCAAAGTCTTGGTCGAGACATCGCCCATGCCCAGGGTAATGCCGGCGCTCATGGCGAAAATTATGGTCCATTGAAAGCCGAAATGAAAAATCTTCTTGAGGCTGTAAAGCAGGAGCAAAAAGGTGATGAACCCCCCGGCCAAAAGCGCCAGCCGCAAAGGCATGATCGCGGGCTGAGTCTGGGCCGCGGGCGGATCGCTGAATCCCAGGGCCGCCACGCCGGCGGTGATCACGAAGACACCGACCCATTCCCAGGGCTTGAGGCGGTGATTGAGGAACAGGATGGAGAAGAAAGCCAGGATGACAAAGCCGGAGCCTTGAATGGTCCGGGCCAGGGAGACCGGGGTGAAGTTCAAGGCATACGCGAAAACCCCCCAGCCCGCGGCCGAGGCGATCAATCCCCCGGTCCATTTCCAGTGCTTGAGACAAGCTAGAATCGTGCCAGGCAATTCCCTCCCGAACGCGATCCTGGGCAAACAGTCCGCGGCCTGCTTCTGCAAGACCACCCCGATGTCCCACATCAGCGCGCAAATCGTGATCAACAAGATACTGATCCAGATTGACATCTCGCCTCCATGCCGCAGGCGTTCCTGCCTGCTGACAGCCCTTTTATTAACCTGAAACAGCCCTGGTTGTCAAGGCTTGACCCGGCGCGGGGCAAAGGTTTTAATTGACTTATCATGTAGAGCAAGGTAGACTCGGAAAAAATAAGGGAGCAGAGCCCAATGCATTTGCAGCAGACCAAAACCGGGAGCAGGGACACCGGTGGACCGCAATATTATTTTCACGATCTATCCGAGCCGGCTAAACTATACCTGCGCAAAAAAGGCGCGGTCCGGGTTGCCCTGGTTACGCCCTACGGCGCTACCAAATCTGACTACATCGCTGTAAGCACTGATCGCAAATTAGACCGGAAGTTTGGGCTGGTAAAAGGAAATGTTGGTCATGATCGGATTCAGCAAGGAAGCGCTGGTGAAAGTATCGGTGAATCCATCAGGCTTTGGTATGATCTGGAATGGGGAGATTTTGAGACTATTGCGGTTGACCTGGAGATCAGAGACGAAGTTTTTTTATCTAGCCCCGCTCAAAATCAAGTTCCGCCACCGGACGAGAAAGATCGAGCTCGAAAAAATCCACAAACCCCTCTCTTTTACCATGGACTATGCCAGCTCGTTGTGGAGGGAGCAGATCAACTCGGTCAAGAAACAGGATCCAGCGATCGTCTCGTGGTGTTTTGAGGAAATATGCCGGATCGTCAAGGATCATCTCAAAGAAAGCCGGATCCCGCATATCCAGGAACCGGATCTGCTCCGCGCCTCGGGTCCACTGAAGCACTTGGGGATGCAGATTGGGGGCTATGTCGGGAAAGGCTATGATTGCCTCACGCAATTCAAGTTCTTGGACTATCCCGCCTACTCGGTCCCCTTGGAGATCAAGCG
>CAIUDS010000009.1 GCA_903897985.1 uncultured delta proteobacterium | reverse complement strand
GTGGTGATCCACGGGCATGCCGGGGATGTGCTCGGATATGGGATGCGAAGCGGCAAGATGTTTGTGCGGGGCAAGGTCGGCTACCGCGTGGGCATCCACATGAAGGCCTATGAAAATCATATCCCGGTGATTATCGCGGGCGGCACCGCGGGCGATTTCTTCGGCGAATACATGGCCGGCGGCATCCTGGTCCTGCTCGGCCTGGACCGGAAGCCGGAGGAAAAAATCGTGGGCGACTGGTGCGGCACCGGCATCCACGGCGGGGTGATCTATATCCGGGGCGAGGTCGAGAGCCACCAACTGGGCAAGGAAGTGGGCGTGGTCGAAAAGATCGAGGCAAAAGAGATGGATGAACTCACCGCTCTGCTCAGGGATTATTGCGCGGAATTCAATCTTTCGCTCGAGGATATTCTCAAAAAGCCGTTCCTCAAATTGTTCCCGTTCTCGACCAGGCCGTATGGGAAGCTGTACGCGTATTAGGGACAGTTACCTGTCTCCTTAATTTAGCTGTGGTCCGAACTTGCCGCCTTGCCGGCATTTGCTCCACCTCGGGGCCAAGGACAGGTAACTGTCCCTTCGCCTGCTTTTGGAATACAAAGTCAAATATGCCATAATTTAATTGTTGGAGAGATTTCCCTATATTAAATCTAAAAGGATAATTCTAGGACTTATCTTTCCGGTTACTTTTATTCTTGCATGTCTTCTGTGCGCCCCGAGTGGCTTGCCGATCAAATCCATTCAAACTTCTACAGAACTATCGCTGATGTTTGTCGGGTTATCGGCTTTGGCTTTAGCCCTCGCGGCCATCGGCGGTTTTCTCGCGATCATCTGGCAGGTTGTCAGACGGAAACTTGATAGTGCGGCAACCGTGGTCGGGATTTTGTGCGTGCTGGCTTTTGTAGGCGCGTTCTGCGGCGCTAAATCCGGCATGTACTTTGCCGACCGCTTAAAGTCTTATTATTTCAATCAGGCATTCCAATCGGCAGAACCCATAATAAACGCTCTTGGCCAATACCATGTCAAGAATGGCCAGTATCCAGAATCTCTCGACCAGTTGGTCCCGCAATATTTGCCCAGAATTCCCGGAACCAAAATTTCCGCGGCACCGGATTTTCATTATGAAAAAGTGGATTTCGCCAAATACGACGAGCAAGCAACGGGAGGCTATGAGCTTAGGATAGAGTGGTATTACGGTCCCGGTTATGACCTGTATGCCTTCTGGCCCAACGAGAAGTATCCAAAAACTATTGGGGGTTTTCCAGTTGAGAATCAAAGCAAGTGGATGCATGTTGAAATTAATTCCTAAGGGGACAGTTACCTGTCTCCACGATTGAGCGACGGTCCAAAACAGAGACTTTGCCGGCACTAGCCACGGCCTGAGGCAAAAGGCAGGTACCTGCCCCGTTTGGCGTGTTAAGTATTAAGTCAAGGGCCTGTTGCCCAAATCTTTCTGACCTGATAGAATAAAACATCTTTCAAAGGAGCGGAAGAAGCCATGCTGGGGAAGCAGAAGAAGCAGGACCAGCTATTCAGTTATTCGGTGCATCTGGAATCGCGGATCCCCGCCACCCATTACCTTCGGCAGGTCAAAAAGGTATTAGACCTTTCGTTTGTGAGTTCCGAGGTAAAAGCATGTTACGGGTACAACGGGAATGAATCGGTAGATCCGGAAGTAATCGTTAAGCTGCTGCTGCTGTTATTCCTGGACGATCTTTCGAGCGAGCGGGAGTTGATGCGGATGATTCCGGAGCGGCTGGATTACCTGTGGTTTCTGGGCTACACGCTGGACGATGCGATCCTGGACCACAGTGTGTTAAGCAAGACTCGGCGGCGGTGGTCCGGCAGGGGAAACAACCGGCGCGTCCGCGCTACAAGCACCACCGAGCGGTTGACAGCTTCTGCGGGGTGATCACGGCGGTTGCGAC
>CAIUDS010000008.1 GCA_903897985.1 uncultured delta proteobacterium | reverse complement strand
GATCATCGACACCGACCCGCACAACCTCCGCTTCGTGGAGGGCATCGGGCGGGGGAGGCAGGGGCAAATCCTGGCGGCCTGGAAGGAGCAGAATGTCATCCGCAAGATCATGGCCTTTTTGCAGGGCCAGCACTACACCTTTGTCCGGAACGCGATCTCGTTTTTCCCGGGATATTTGCAGGTCCACCGGTCCGGCTATCAGGACGAGCAAACCATTTCGCGCACCATGCCGATCAGCCCGGAATTGCTCGATTATCTTGACCATTCAAACATGGTGACCGGGTATTCGCCCCGGCTGTGCGCCGAGACCCTGGTCCAGGCGGGGGACAATATTTCCGGGTCCCGGATCTGCGGCGTGATCCCGGAGCAAGAGGTCCGGAGCTCGAGGCTGGCGCAGACTTTTTATCCGCAAATGCTCAAGACCCCCAAAGGCATCCCGCTCACGCATTTCTATCGCGGAAAATTTCTCTCGAGCGGAGAGATCGGCGCCGCGGTGATCGGCCAGGGTTTGGCGCGGAACCTCCAGATTGAAGTGGGGGATCGGATTTCCATTCTGACCCAGGATTCCTACGGCGGCATGGCCGCGGGCAATTTTCGGGTCGCGGGAATTTTTTCGGCCGGCGGCCAGGAATACACGACCGGGATGATCCTGGTCAAGCTCAACGAACTCCAGGACCTGCTCGCGCTTCCCGGGCGGGTGACCCACCTGGTGGTGATGCTCAAGAGCACGGACGGCCTGGAGAACATTGAAAAGGACATCTATCAAAAACTCTCCGACCAGGCCGGCCCGTGGAAAATCGAGAATATTTCAGACGGCCTCTGGAAAATCATCCCGCGCAAGCCCAACCTCGAGCCGGACTCGCCCTTCCAGCTGGCGGACCAGGAAATCACGGAGAACGCCTTGAAGCGGATTCCCAAGTTGCAGGGATATTCTTTCCAGGTCCAGACCCGGCTCTCTTTGCTCGGCTCGGAAATCTTCGCCCTGGGCATTGCGCCGGACCAGGAAAAAAGCACGGACGATTTTTTCCGAAATAATGCCCCGGCATTGCCCGGCGAAGACTGGGTCATCCTTGACCGGAAGCTCGCGCAAAAATTGAACTTGAAACCCGGGAGCGAGTTGGCGCTGGAGGGGACTAATTACCTGGCCGAGAAATTTCAGCTCAAGCTCAAGCTGGTCGGGGTGATGGATTTGCCTTCGGGGGTGGATGCCTATCTCCCGCTCCGGCCGCTGCAGGAAAACCTGCGGCTGGGTGACAATATCAGTCAAATTATGGTCCGGCTGCCTTTGCGGCTCGGCCCGGATCAAGCCCGGAGCCTGATCCTTTCGCGCCTGAACTATGAAGTGATCCCCTGGCAGGAACTGGTGCCGGACCTGGAACAAATAATCCTGTTCAAGGCGGTCAGCGCCAGTCTCTGGCTCGGAATCCTGCTCATCCTGATCGCGTTCGTGGTGCTGCTCACCATCCTGATGAGCGTGCTCGAACGCGCCCGCCAGTTCGGAATCATGAAAGCCATCGGGACCAGTCCCGGTCAAATGTTCTTGATCATCCTCCTGGAATCCGTGTTCCTCGGGGCGCTTGGCGCCCTCGCCGGCATGGCCCTCGGCGCCATCCCCTCGCTCTACTACACGCTTAAGCCCGTGAACCTGGCCATGTTCGGGAAAGACACGGCCGAATATATCATGCAAATGGGCCTCGAGCCTTACATGTATGCTCGGCTCCGTCCCATAATGTTTGTCTATACTTTGGCCATTATTTTCACCCTGGTCCTGCTCATGACCCTGCTCCCGGCCTTGAGAGCGGCCCGGACCAAACCTATCAGTTCGCTGAGGCTGCAATAGGGGTTGGCCATGAATGAGTTCATAAAAATCGCCTGGCGGAACCTGGGTCGGAACCTGCGGAGGACGGTTATTATTGTCGCCGCGATCGCGCTGGGGGTGTGGGGCGCGCTGGTGACCATGGCGATTTACAACTCCTTCGGGACCCAGATGGTTGATAATGTCATCAACTCCAATTTGGGGCATATCCAGATCCATTTCTCGGGCTATTCCAAGAACCCGAGCCTGCGGCTTTGCATCACCAATGCGGATGAAGTCCTGGCCAAGATCAAAGGCGCCCGTCATCTCAAAGGCTACGCGCCCCGGATTTACGGGTTCGCGCTCGCGCAATCGGCGCGGAGCTCGCAAGGCGTGATGATCGCGGGGATTGATCCCGAGCTGGAGCCGACCGTGACCCGGATCCGGGAGTTCGTCAAGGCGGGAAGCTATTTCACAAGCGATGCTGAGCCGGAGGCGCTGATCGGCAAGAGCCTGGCGCACAAGCTCAAGGTGAATCCGGGGGACAAGCTCAGTTTTTATCTGCAGAGCTTCGAGGGCGGGGAGGATGTGGTGGAAAGCTTCCGGATCAAAGGGATTTACGCGAGCGGGCTCGGCACCCTGGACAAGATGCTGGTGTATCTGCCCTTGCCGCAGGCGCAAAAGGTCATGAAGATGGAAAACCGGCTCAATGAAATCGCCCTGCGCGTGGATGACGAAAAAAACCTCGAGCTCTTGAAAGCGGATTTGAAAGCGCGGCTGGCAAACGAGAAGCCGAGGCTCCGGGTCGCGGCGGAAAAGGGGACGCGGGACGGACAAGAGTTCGCGCTGCTGAAAATCCGGGAGCCGGCGCCGCTTGATTTGATCCCGGCCCCGGAGGCTTTGGCGGAGGCTTTCAAAAGAAACGCCGAGGTGAGTAACCTGAGCCTCCGGCTCGAGCTGCCGCTCCAGGCGG
>CAIUDS010000007.1 GCA_903897985.1 uncultured delta proteobacterium | reverse complement strand
TTGTGAAATCAAACATGGGAGACGAAACAAAAGTCCAAACTCCTGGAAGGGCAACTCTTAAGAAAAAAAGAGATTATTCAATTCGGTTTGAAAAGGAAGGGTATACTCCTAAAAACATGATGATGACAAAAGAATTTAATGTGTTAACTATGATTTGTGATGGTGCTTTATTTCTTGCAATGATGATTCCGGGTGTTATTGCATTTTCAGTTGATGCCGGCACAGGCGGTTGGTATAAGTTTTCACCGGCCATGGTGAATGTAGACCTTGAACCGATTGGCAAAGAAAGCCTTGATCGGAAGTAGTGCGGGCAACGGCCTGGGGCTAGGGTAGCTCCCGAAAACTGAAAGGGGAAAAGCAATGACCACAGAGGAACGCCTGGAAAACTTGGAGCGGGAACTGGCTCAAACAAAACGCCAGAATCACTGGTTTTTGGCCGTCTTCGGCCTGGCCGTGGGCCTATTCGCCCTGGGCTGGTATTTCACCGGAACCACAGGCAGGGCGGCAGAGGGGGGCGTGAAAGATCTCCGTGCCAGTAAGTTCATCCTGGTGGATGCGAACGGTGAAGCCCGCGCCGGGCTGAGTATGTTAGAGGGCGAGCCGGTGCTGGCCCTCTATCACGCGAACGACAAGGCCCACGCCCTGCTGGCCATGTCCAAGGACGGGCTAGCGCTGGCCCTGTATGACAAGAAAGGCAAACACCGCTTAGTGTTGGGCGTTTACGAGGATGGGCCGGAACTGCGTCTATATGACGCGAATGAAAAAACCCGCGCCGGGCTGGGCTTGTCCAACGACGGGCCGGAGCTGAACTTGGAAGATGAAAATGGCAAAACCCGCGCCGGGCTAATCTTGGACAAGGATGGGCCGAGGCTTACCCTATATGACGCGCACGGTGAACTCCGCGCCGGGATGGCCGCCTTAAAGGACGGGCCGAAGCTGGAACTGGATGATGAGAATGGCACATGCCGTGCGGGGTTGGGCGTGATCAACGGGAAGCCGGTGCTGGGCCTGACTGATGAGAAGGGCAATATAATCTGGTCTGCTCCACGGTAGGGACCAAGGAAGGGGTGAACAATGAAAATCATAGGAATAAGCCTGTTCGTGATCTCTGGAGTTGTCATGTTTATTGCTGAATTGATGTATTGTTTGAAGTGGTGGGGAGGAGCAGGACTTTTGATAGGTATATTTGGTGGTCCAATCATAACCGTATTGTTTCCGTTTATTTTACTAGCGAAAGAAGGATTCTCTCTCTTCTATTTTGGGACATGGGCAGTAGGATTGGTTGGGGCTATTTTGACTGGATTGAAGGGAGATTCTTGACGAACCACTGCACCGAGAACCCGCATTATTGATACTGAAGGAAATGTTATAAAATAGAATCCAAAAGTTTGGCCGGGGCTACGTAGGCCACCCGAAAAGGCGTGATCCTGGACGCCCTGCCCCGGTTAGAACCTTCCAGGACAACCGCGACAGGAGGCGGAAATGCCAAACGTAAAGCCCCGACAAGTCCTTGAATGGTGCGATAAATGGGAACAGTATTTTGAAGCTCATCGGGGAAAGATTGGGGGCCGCTTATTTTCCGACTTTCCACTTACCCCAAACTTCAATAAAATTTCGCAAGACCTGAGAGACTGGACATTAGATCAAGGCATTGCCGATGGTGATGCTTCTGGCGATGCCTTTACAGCGTTTACCAAAAGCGCAAGACAGTTTCCAAGGGTGTCTTTTGCTAAAGAAAAAAAACGACTACTTGACGAAATGGCACGTGCGGCAATGGCAATAAAATTGCTCTTGCCTGAAATCAGGGAAAGAGCAAATCATCTGCTTGGACAAGCTAAGGCCATGCCCGCCCCGGACGTGAGGAACGCGGTGAGGCGGAAGGTCGCCAGTATCATCGTCGCCATACTCGTATGCTTCATCTTTGAGGTTGCAGTAAATAGCTTCTTGCGCTGGGACTGGCTTTTAAGCCACCCCAACAGCTATGGCCTGCAGGTCTGCATTTGTCTTATGGCGTCATTCGGCATTGTCGGGCTATGGGTAAGGCCTTGGAGAAAAGCCCTATGGGGAACTGGTATATTTGGGGTAATCTTCGCGGCAGTAGGGATACTGGGTGGTCCAACCAAATGATTTTTGCACAGGCACCTTTCTATAGTACCACCGATTTCAAGTCTCAGGCTTCTGATCCCACTCCGGGGCCAACTAAGCCCTGAGCCGTCTACCGGAGAATCGCTAAAGCAATCCCTCCACCGATAGATCTTCATCCAATTCTTCCCAAAGAATCCCGATGCCGCCTCCAATCAGACGCCAATTTTTCCTCGCGGCAGGGGAGGCATCGCGGAGCTTGGGCCGATCCAACCCCTTGACAAGATAGAGAATTATATTAAGTCAAGGTTTCAACCTACCCACCGATTCTCAAAAGGAGCCTGGTGAGAATCAAGGTCGCCTGGTCCGATCCAGGTTAATAAATTTATTTTGGATCGTCCG
>CAIUDS010000006.1 GCA_903897985.1 uncultured delta proteobacterium | reverse complement strand
TGATTGAAATTAGCAGGTTTTAACCTTCCGTCAAACCTCGTGCCGTCCATTTTGAAGACGGGGTTTTTACCAGATAAAGCGGGGAAACTTTGGCATTCCAAGGGCCATCCATGAAAGCCCAAGTCAAGACAAATTCCTGCCCTAAAGCCAAATTTCTTTGCCCGCAGGACGACGCGCGGCCTCGCCCTCAAATGTGGCCTAGAATTCCAGGTTACAGAGAATCCCGCGGTGGTCGAGGTCGCTATGGCCGTCCAAGCGCTTTGTGCTCGGGCTGACGCCCAGGACCGCGCAATGGCCTTGGGCGAAATCGGAGACCACATGGTCCAGGCTTTTGAGCGGGATGTTGACCACCGGCAGGAAGATGGTGTGATAGGGCGGATTGCGCTCGGCAATGCCGGACAGATAATGGAAACCCCTGGACTCGAGGTTCTGCTTCCAGACCTTCACGCTCTGGTCATTGCTCCGGTAAGGATCGAGGTTCCAGTCGCCGGCCATCAGGGTCGAGCCGGGGACCACGGCCGAAAAAGCCGCGGCCACTTCCTTCGCCCGGCAATCGGCCTTGATCGAATCCGGATGGCCGTTGATCAGGCGAACCCGCTTCCCGCGGATCTCGATATCCACCGGCGTGATCGAGAAGCCCTGGTCGCAGGATGACAGGATGGGCAAGCCCGAGACCACGCACAGAGCGCCGTCCAGGCAGCCGGCGATATGGCCCACGCCCTTTTTCACGGCCACGGCTTCATAGGCGCCCTTGGTGATCACGATGGTATAATCCGGCCCCAAGATCCGCCGGGCCTGCTCCTTTTTTTCCGGGGGCCGCTGCTCGAAGTCATAACAGACAAAGCCGCGCTTGGTCTCGTTCCGAGCCGCGCAGCGCTCCGCCGGCACCACCTCCTGGAGCAGAACCACATCCGCGTCTATAGCCCGGATGGATTCAGTCACCCGTTTCTCCACGGAGTCGAGGCACAGCTTCCAGCCATAGCCGGTGCAGATAATGTCCGAGTTGCCGATGTTGGCGGAAAGCAATTTTATAGGGACCGCCTGAGCGGAAAGCCCAAAGCCCATGACCAGCATCGCGGCCGGCAAAAACTTGTTCAGCTTTTTCATTAAACCTTCCTCGCGCTCCCCAAAAATTACTTTTCCCAATCCGGAGCAGCCGTTCATATCTTATCAGGAAAAAGCCGATTCATAAACTGACCCGGCCTGACCGTCTAACCCTTTTTTATAAAGACCTTGAAGCCTTGCCCCTCAAGCCCTCCGCTTAATCTGGTATTCTGGCACCAGAATACCAGATTAAGCGATATTGTCCGGGGCTTGCGCGAGCGGAACGCTTGGGACTGCGGCGTCAGCGACGCCGCTTTTTGGAAGAAACGATCGAATCAGCCCGGTGCGCCTATTGGGGCGCCGGGTTCAAAGCGGTGGCGCGGCCACGGCTCGACTGTCTTCGACCCTGCCCTCGGCCATGAGCTCGGGCCGAATGGAGGCTCGACTCGACTGAACTCGCCGAAGTCCGCAAGCCAAAGCGCCTTCGGCGCAAATCAATCAACTCCTTGATTTTCCTTTGATAAAAAGGTTAGGCGGTCAGGACCCGGCGGCTTGACAAAGCCCGGGACGGCGGCTATCTTGGGATTTGGAAACTATAAATACTAATTTAGTTTCCAAGGTAGAAAGAGGATTGAGGGCTCGGCGCAAGCTGAAAGCGGACGATCAAATCCGGGACCGGATCACCGGGGCGGCGCTCGCGTTGTTCCTCCAAGCCGGTTTCAGCAAAGTCACGATGGACGAGCTGGCATCTAACCTGGGGATGAGCAAGAAGACCATTTACGGGTATTTCCCGAGCAAGGACGCGCTGGTGAAGGAACTGGTGGAAAAGACTTTGAGGACCATCGAGGCCGGGGTTGACCGGATCGTGTTCTCGCGCCGACTGGATTTCGTGGAAAAATTGAAACAACTTCTGAATTTTGTGGGCGCGATGATCGGCAATTTCGGCCCGGCCTTCAGCTCGGATCTGCAAAAGCACGCGCCCGCGGTGTGGCAGGAGATAGACGAGTTCCGGCGTCAGAAGATCGTGCGCAATTTCGGGAGGCTGTTCGAAGAGGGGATCAAGCAGGGGGTTTTCCGCAAGGACCTCAACCCGGAGTTGTTGGTGCGGATGTTTGCGAACACGGTTCAGGCCACGCTCAACCCGACCACGCTTGCGGAGCTGCCGGTCTCGGCCATGGATATTTTCGATGCCATCATCAAAGTATTTTTCGAGGGGATCTTGACGGGACGCGCAAGGGCCACGCATTATCGGTCAGGGGTAATAACTGCGCTCAAGAAGGAGAAGTAGAAATGGAAAAATGCAAGCGGTATAAAATGTGGCGGGACAGGAAGGTCCCGCTCGGTCTGCTCGGCGCGGGCTTGCTGGCGCTGTGCCTCACTTTGGTTTGCTCCTGCAAAAACGCGAAGAACCCGGGCGAGCTCAGCGGCACCGGCACCATCGAGGTTACCGAGGTGAACCTTTCGTCGAAGGTGAGCGGGAATGTGCTCAAGCGCTATGTTGACGAGGGGAGCGAGGTCAAGGACGGGGACAGTATCGCGGAGATAGACCATACCGTCTATGACCTCCAGTTGGCCCAGGCCCAGTCGGCCCTGGCCATGGCCAAAGCGAACCTGGCCGCGGTCTCGGACAATTATTTCAGCACGCTCAAACTCTACAAGCAGGGCACGGCCACGCAGAAGCAAAAGGAACAGCTAACGGCCGCCTACGGGGTGGCGCAGGCCCAGATCAACCAGGCCCAGGCCGCGGTGAACCTGGCCGAACAGATGATCGCCTACTGCCATATCGTCTCGCCGGTTGCCGGCGTGGTCACGCACAAGCTGATCGAGGAAGGCGAACTGGCGGGGCCGGGCACGCCGATCGTGACCGTTTCCGTGCTCGAG
>CAIUDS010000005.1 GCA_903897985.1 uncultured delta proteobacterium | reverse complement strand
CCTTGACCGACGGGAAGAAAACATAGTCCACTCCCAAGGGCTTGAGCTTGGCGAGGTCGCTGGCAAGGTCGCGCGGGTAACGATTGAAATCTTCCTTCGGCCCGAACTGGGTCGGGTTCACAAAGATCGAGACCACCGCCAGGTCGCAGAGCTTCTTGGCGCGTTTGACCAGGTCGAGGTGTCCCTCATGGAGGAACCCCATGGTGGGGACAAAGCCGATGGTCTTGCCCCGCCGTTTCGCCGCGAGCGAAATCTTTTGCATTTGCCTGGCGCTCTTGATGATCTTCATCTTATTTTTTCACCGCAAAGGCGCAAAGAACGCAAAGGTTTTTTTGTAATCTGTAATGTGTAATCTGTAATCATATTTAGAAGCTATGCTCCGGTCCGGGGAATTTTTTATCGCGGACTTCGGCGCAGTATTCCTCGACCGCCTTTTTGGAAAGGTCATAGAGGCTCGCGTACTGCTTGGCCATTTTGAGTTTGCGTCCGGGGTTCATGCCCAGGAGATCATGGAGCACGAGCACCTGGCCGTCGCAGTGGATTCCGGCGCCGATGCCGATGGTGGGGATGGTGAGCATCTCGGTGATTTCCTTGGCCACCACAGCCGGGACCAATTCGAGCACCACCGCGAACGCTCCGGCTTCCTCCACCGCCCTTGCGTCTTCCAGGAGTTTGCGGCGCTTTTCCTCATCCCGGCCCTGGACCTTGAACCCGCCCAGCCGGTGCACCGACTGTGGGGTGAGCCCGATATGGGCCATGACCGGAATGTCAATGTTCACGATCGCCTCGATGGTCGCGGCCATGTTGGCGCCGCCCTCGAGCTTGACCGCCTCGGCATTGGCTTCTTTGAGCGCCCGGCCGGCGTTATGTTTGGCCTGTTCGAGGCTTTCCTGGTAGCTCATGAACGGGAGGTCGAAGATGACCAGGGCCCGCTCGCGCGCCCGCGCAACCATGCGGGTGTGATAGAGCATCTCCTCCATGGTCACCGGCAGGGTGTTGGGGACCCCCTGCACCACCGTGCCGGCGCTGTCGCCGACCAGGATCAGGTCTATCCCGGCGTCGTCAACGATTTTCGCGAACGGGTAATCATAGGCCGTGATCATGGTGATCTTTTTCCCAGCCTGCTTCATCGCGGCCAGATCCAGGATGGTTACCTTTTTTTTCGGTTCCATAACTTGCCTCCCTTCCTTAAAACTAGAAAAGCCTCCTGGACCTGATCCCGGAGGCCTTGGTTTTTTACCTTGGGTTAACCGTCCCGTTCAGGGTTCAGTTACCCGGGCTGATTTTTGCCTTCCTCCGTCTCGGTCCAGGTTCCCCGGATCCAAGCGCTTTAACTCCGCGTCCGGATTGTCGCCTGCCAACAAGCGGTGCAATCCCTGTAGATCAAGGATAGCAAGTAAATATCTTTTTGTCAAAATTTCAGGCCCTTGGGATAGTGAGCGCGGTTGAATTCAGGAACTTAAAATATCTATTGAAGACGGGGCCTGATATAGTCGGACAAAACCTGGGCGGCAACTTTAGCGCCCCGGGGATTCCAGTGACTGTCATCGTTGAGATAAAGATACGGGGACCGGTTCTTGATAAAATCATCCCTGAGATCAAGATAGTCCACCCCTTGTTTCTTAAGCTCGGCAAAAAGCAGAGCCATAAAAGGCGGATTTTGCAAATAAGCCTTGCTCGCCGGGCTGTAAAAGTCGGCATAGACGGTTCCCGGTTCCAGGAGGGGCGCGAAAATAAAATGAATGTTCCGCGCTTTTAGTTTCTGGTCCAGCTCCACGATATTCCGCGCCAGCGGGACCAGGCCCCGTTCCCCGGGGGAGGAGCATAATAATTGAGCCTGAAGGGTGAGGGTCAGCCGATTTTTGCCGTCAACCTTGATCATTTCGGTATTGGTTGACAACGGGGCTCCGATTTTAAATAAGACAAACGCGACGATTTTTTTGAAAAGAACGGTTAGGTAATTGTCCCGACTTAATTTATCTCTGATTTCCTTGATCAGATCAGCGCAATTTCGCCATTGCCTGACGAATCCGCTCCGGGGAGAGAGTTTTTCCAGAGAAATGGGGGCGGTATAGCGACCCACGGGCGCCCAGATCGCGATTTTCGGGGGATGCGCTTGGAACCTGGGGTCGGACAGGAATTCCGCGGGAGCCCCATACATCTGGCCCCCGTAATTATACACCGGTTCGCCCAGGATCTGGGTCATCTGATAGGTCAGGGTTTCCGGATCGTTCAAACCCAGCCCGGCGGCATAAGAATCCCCCAGCACCACCGCGCGCGGGTTCTCAAGATCTCCCAAGTTTCGAAAGCCGTATTTATCCGTGGTAAAAATCTCTTCGCGATATTCCTGCAATTCCTTGATCCCCTTGGTATAGCTCAGGTCCCCGCATCGAGAGATTTGGACCCGGGAATCGGGTTTGAACTTGAAATTACCCTGCCGGAGCACCAGCCAGGCCGTGCGTTGGGAAGGCTGGAAATTGAGGGAGATGGCGAGCAGGATGATCCAGACCGCGAGCGCCGGGATGAGGAATTTATTTTCTTTGCTCATCAGCATATCCTCTTAAAAACGCGCATAGACAAACGGGGCCGCGCCCTTGGTATAGGCCACGGCCAGGCTCAGCAAAAAGCACCCAATGATGAAAATAATCCAATAATAGCGATAGTTCGATCTTAACTCCCAGGAATTCCTGAATCCGAAAATAATCGGCAGGAGCACGGCCAGCACCGCGCCGACCTTGAGGGAGAAGAACGGGCCCAGGCCTTCCAACAGGAACATGGATTTGAGCCAGAGAAGCGATTGCGTAAAGCTCTTGCAGCGGAAAAACACCCAGCCGATGGAGATCAAGATGAAATTGAAAACGATTCTCAGCTTCCGCCCGATTCCTTTTTCCGGGGGCTGGATCCCCAGGTACCGCTCGATCGCCAGCAAGGCTCCGTGCCAGCCTCCCCAGACCATAAAGTTCCAGGATGCCCCGTGCCAGAGTCCGCCTAGGAGCATGGTGAGCATAAGGTTCAGATAGGTCCGGGCTTTGCCTTTCCGGTTCCCGCCCAGCGGAATGTAAAGATAATCGCGGAGCCAGCGCGAAAGGGTCATGTGCCACCTGCGCCAGAACTCGGAGAAGGACGCGGCTTGATAGGGGGAATTGAAATTCTGCGGGAATTCAAAACCGAACATCATCCCCAGGCCGATGGCCATATCGGAGTAGCCGGAAAAATCAAAATAAATCTGGGCCGAATACAAAAACACCGAGGCCCAGGCGCGCCAGAAACCGGGAACTGCCAGCTCAAAGAGGGGGTTGGCGAAATAGGCCGCGCTGTCCGCCAGCAAAATCTTTTTGCTCATTCCGATCAAAAACAATTTAAAGCCATCGGCAAACCGGCCGAGGGTTTCCGGGCGTTTCCGCATCTGCCCGGCGATTTCCTGAAAGCGCATAATCGGCCCGGCGATCAACTGGGGGAAGAGAGTCAGGTAGGCCGCGTAATCAATCAGGGATTGAGCCGGACGGGTCTGTCCCCGGTACAGATCAATCAGGTAACTGATGTTCTTGAAGGTATAATAAGAGATTCCCAGGGGCAGCGCGAACTTGAAAAAGGGCAATCCCGAGAAAACCGACCAATGCCTCAGGTTCCCGGCGAACATCTCGTAATACTTGAACCAAACGAGCGCGCCCAGGTTCAGGCTGAGGGCTAAGCTCAACCAGATTTTGCGGGGTACCTGGCCGCGGGAACGGTGTAAAATTAATCCCAAGCCCTGGGTCAGGACCGCGGCGCTGATCAGCACCAATAAAAAATTCAGGCTGAAGGTCGAGTAAAAAATGCAGCTGGACAGGAACAGCCAGCCGTTGCGCAGGCCGCGGGGAAGCAGATAATATACCAGCAGCGCGACGGGCAGAAAGATAAATATAAACGGGTAATCATAGAAAAGCATTGATGGCTAAAATCCCTTCAAATTTTCGAACATTGAGATTACTGATTTTATGGTGATCCCGGCCGAAAGTCAAAAATATGTCTTCCCGCGGGCTGGGCCGATCTTAGCATCTTGGCCGCCAGATGGAACTGTCCCTCAGGCTTGATCCAAAGGATATTGGGAAGACGAAAATCCGGCGAGCAATCCCAGGATTATATAAAGCGACCGGAGGTCTTCAATATCCACCGCAAATCCCGCGAGGATCGTTCCCAGCGCAATCGCCAGAACGGCTTTCATTTCCAGGGGCATGGGCCTGCCCCGGAACTTTCGCCAAGGCTCGATAATGACCATCAGCCAGAAAGCCAGATAAAAAATCAGGCCGAAGATTCCCCGGGTCGCCCAAAGTTGAAGGATAATATTATGCCCGTCGCCTCCTTCCGGATAGTACAAACTGCCGATGTGCAACGGGCCGGTGGCATTGTGTCCCGGACCATTTCCCCAGATAAGGTTTCCCCTGATGCTTTTGACGGCTTCCGGATAAATAAATAGTCTGCGGGGGCTGGAATATTTGGTGGAAACGGTCACGCCCAATTCTTTCTTTTGGGCATCATGATTGAAATGAATGGGGAAAATGTTCCAGATGGTCAGGATGAATAAGGTCCCGATCACCATGATCATTCCGGCAACGCGCAGGCCGGTTCGCAGCCAATCCCTTTTCTGGTCGAGCAATGACTGCCAAACCAGCCAGGCAACGATCCAGCAGAAAAAGGATCGAGTGAAGGTCATAAAGTCGGCGCTGACCAGGATGATCAAAATCCCGCCGAACCAATAGCTACTGGCGAATTTCCCATAGCGGCGAGCGCGGAAATAGAAGCTGATCAGGATGGCCCCGAGCCAGAATATCGCCAGCTGTTCCATCCAGGCTACGCCTACGGCGATCCGAACCAAATTTTTCGGAAGCTGATCTCCCGGGCCGGTTACAATCCTTTCATCCACGAAATGGAAACCCGAATAGTGCAAGGCCATCCCCGCCAGTCCGATTAAAGCGATAACCAGGGCAATTCCCAGCCAGGCTTTGAAAATCCCCTCGAACTTCATCCGCGATTCGGAGAAATAGTAAAAAACCAGGAAAACCATGAATAAATATCCCTGGCCGATGATGCGCACCAGCCCTTGAAAATAGGTTCCGGTTACTGCCAGATCAATCAGCATAAAGAGGATGACCAGGAAAAAAACCACGAGGAATTCTCTGGCGACCTTCCAATGTTTTTCTTGGACAATGATCCATCCAAATACTATAAACAGGGGAATAAAAAGGCAATCCGCCGGAACGATTTTGCCCCCCAGCTTTGGCACTAAAACGATTGAGAGGACCGAGTAAATCACGCATAAAAGATAAAAAAACTTCTTCATTTTTTCTGAGACCATGGACCTGACCTCATTTTAAATTCCGCCGGTCTTTTGTCAAGCGAGACCAGGACCTTGCCGCTGCCCCAAGCGGTCCTCGGTCGGGTCATTTTTGGGCGGGTGGCGCGGTTGCGGTTCGGCCGAAAAGCCCGGTGGATCCGAGCGGTGGAAACAACGGGTATCTACAAACCAACCTGCAGCGCCTTGCCCGTGAAGATAATGGTCCGGTCCGGCCGCTCGGTCGGGGCCAGGCCGGTTCCCGCATTCTCGCGCACCCTCGTGATCTGGAAAGTCCTTTGCCCGAGCATCCCGGGAAAAATCCCCTTGCGCTCGCCGATCGAAAGCGTTTGGGCGGCATCGTCCCAATGCAGGTTGATGGTCGCGTATTCGCCTTTTTCGTAGTTGTAGGTGAGGCCATCGTCTTCGTAGAGAGTGAAGTCCGCGTCCGCGCCGGGATAGACGCGGATTTCGATGGGGTCGGCCGGTTTTTCGAGCGCGTATTGGAGGAACGGTCCCAGGGGGATGATGGAACCGGCTTTGACAAAAAGCGGCATGGTCTCGATCGGGGCCGGCGCGTCAACGGTCTGTCCGCCCGCGATTTTTTTCCCGGTCCAGAAATCGAACCAGGCCGGAGCCTCGGGCAGATAGACTTTGCGGCTCTGGACTTTGGTTTCGGTCACGATCACGGCCGTGGCCGGGATCAGGAAAAAGCGCAGGATTTTGGCGCCGGTGTTCAAGACTTCCTTGTGATACATGGCCTCGGTGACCGGGTTGACCAGGATCGCGGGCCCGAACATGAACTGGTCGGAGATGTCGCGGGCATTTTCATCGGCGCGGAAATCCATGGGCAGTCCGCGCATGATGGTATAGCCCTCACTCGTGACCTTCCATCCCAGCGAATAAATATAGGGCATGAGCCGGTAGCGGAGGTTGTCGTATCTTTCGAGCGTGTCATAGGCCCAGGTTCCTTTTTCCCCGAACTGCCAGATTTCGCGGGGGGTCATGGTGCCGTGCGAGCGGAAGATGGGACAGAAGGCCCCGTATTGGAACCAGCGCACATAGAGTTCGCGGTAAGCGTCGTTCTTGCAGCTCCCCGCGGTGGGCACCTCGAAACGACCGTATCCCTGCACCTCGAGTTCCTCGCGGCCGTGGTTTTTCCGGCCGCCCTCGTAGCTCACGAAAAATCCGCCGATGTCGGTGGTCCAGTAGGGGATGCCGGCCATGGAAATATTCAGCCCGGCCGGGATCTGCTTCGAGAAGACCTCCCAACTCGCCTTGATGTCGCCGGACCAGGTCGCCGCGGCGTTGCGCTGCTGGCCGGCGAACGCGGAGCGGGTGAGGATGAATACGCGCTGGTTTTCGGTCACGCCGCGCTGTCCGCGATAGACGCCTTCGGTGGTCATGAGCGAGTAGGCGTTCAGATAACGGGCGGTGGAGCCGAGCGCGGTCGGTCCGGCTTTTTTAAAATCCCGGGTCTCCATCGAGCGGAGATTGGCCAGGCTGAATTCCGGCTCGGTCCCGTCCAGCCACCAGGCATCCACACCCTGCGCGAACAGGCCCTGGTTCAGGTAATCCCAGTAGAGCTTGCGCGCCTCCGGATGGAAAGCGTCATAAACCCCGGTCCCGCCGGTGCCGGGGCGGGAATAAAGGAATCCCTTTTCCTTCATCGCCCGGAAGATGTCGGTCTCGGGTCCGAACTTGGGCCAGACCGAGATCATCAGATGGACCTGGTATTTATTATGAAGCTCGGCAATCATGGCTTTCGGATTCGGGAAGACGCTCGGATCAAATTGCATCGCGCTCCACCCCAGCTTGCCCCAATACATCCAGTCCTGAACGATCACATCCAGCGGCAGCTTGCGCTCCCGGTATTGCTTCACCGTGGCCACGAGTTCCTCCCCGGTCTTATAGCGCTCCTTGCTCTGGAAATATCCGAAAGCCCATTTGCCGAACATGGGCGCGGGTCCGGTCAGTTCGCGGTAGCCCGCGATCACCCGGTCAGGCTCGGGTCCGTAAATAAAATAATACAGGACTCCGTCCGCCACCTCGGACTCGAGCGAAAATTCGTTCCCGCCGCTCTTGAATTTGCTCAGCGAGCAGTTGTCCCACAGGATGCCGTAGCCGCGGGTGGACAAAAGAAACGGCACCACCGCGATGGTGTTGGCCTGTGCCATCAGCACTTCATGTCCGCGCCAGTTCATCACCCCGTCCTGATATTGCCCCAAGCCGTAAAGGCCCTCGTCCGGCGTGGAAAGGAAAGCCTGACCCGCGTGATAAGTTTCCTCGCCCTGGACTTTACCCTTGGTCATGGTCCTGCCGCCGCCATCCGCTTCCTGCAGAATGATTTTCCCGGCCCGGTCCAAAAAAGTGATCGCGCCGGTTGACCGCGAAATCTTCGCCTGGATTTTACCGGTTTGGATCAGAAAGGTGTCCGGCGATTCAGTCAGTTGCCATTCCGCAGCCGGCCGGCTCTTGTCAGGAACCACCAGGCTTTGCCTTTGCGGAAACGAGTTGCCAACCGCATAGACGACATGGATGATACTGTCGGTCAGGACCTGGACCTTGAGTTTGCCCGCGGGTAGATCCAGGATCAGGCCGTCCGGCTGTTTCTCAAAACTGCTCGCGGCCTTCGCTTTCATGAATGGCAGACTCAAACCCAATGCGCACAGAACCCAAACTCCCGTTACCACAAATTTTTTGAACATCGGCTCTCCTTCATAATTCAGCGGCCTAGTTTCACCCGAATCGTTTTCACCTGATACTGCGCCAGCGGAATTTCGATCATCTGGTTCTTAACTTCCAGCTTCTGCTGCACGCGCTCGACTCCGTCCGTGAGCCAGGCCCCGCTTAATTTGAACAGCGGGAATTGCACCCGCACTACGGCTGTTTTGCCTGCGGCCTCATACAGTCTGACGATATAACCATCCCCGTCCTCGGCCTGCTTGAACGCCGTGATCATCACATTGTCCGGAGAGACCGCGACAAAGCTGCCCATGGCCGGAAGTTCGCCCGTGCCGTTTTCCGCGACCACTGCCATGTCCGGCAATGATAGTTCCCATCCAGGCCGATGGGCCTTGTCCAAGTCCTTGTTGTCAATGACCGTGATCCGGTAGTGGAAGGTCATTTCTCCCTTTTGCGAGGGCGAGAAATTGGTGTTCTGGAAATTGTTCATGATCTCGGAATAGATGGTGGGCTGGTCCGGGTTCCAGGGATAAACGCCCGGCTTGTAAAAAAACGGCCAGAACATCTGCGAAGTCCAGCTCGCCTTCTTGGTGATCTCGCCCAGTTCCACCATGGGCGCTTCTTTCGTGCTCCAGATGATGCTGAACCCCTCACTCTTGCTCCGAAGCTCGACATTGTGCGCCACCGTGTAGAACTTGGCAAACTCCGGCAACTGGTCGTAATACGGTCGCATCTTCCCATAAGGCGTCTCCACCCAGATTTCAAAATCAGGAACATTGAAGGGGAAGGCGAGATACCGCGATTCGTTCGATTGGTTATGGTAGCGAGGATAATGGACAGTAATATCAATCCAATCCAATTCGTGACAAAACTTCAACTCTTCAACCGCTTCAGCTCCCAGATTTCCGGGGTCTTGAATCTTTAACCATGCTGTTGAAAAAACCGGTCCCAATGAGCCTTCCATTGAGTTGATTTTGCCGGATTTTTTTACATCAACAATGTTTAGCAAATTATCCTGCTTTCGGAAAATAAGTTCTCCTGTTTTGCCGGCAAGCAATTCCCGGTTATTTTTTATATCTACCATGCTGTAGGTATACTTTTGCGGATCAATTTTTATAAAATAATTTCCGGATGCACCTGACATGCCTCCATTAGGCACCTTTTCATATTGACCTGATTTAACGCAACCATCAGCTATTTCATAACTTTTATATCCTACGGGTGGCAGATTTTTGGCAACAAAATAAACTTGCTTATTGCCTTGCTCCGATTGTTTTATTTGAAACAATAAAGCCTCATTGGTTTGACGATCAATTATGCTGATGCAATCAGATTTTTGCCAAGGAAAATTTACCAGATCATTCCTTTGCCATGAAAGCGGATTGAAAACTATAATGGTGTTTCCCGATCCGCCGATTCTTTTTGCCAAGCCCGCCAAGGTGGATTCTTGCAGATCGCCGGTTTGAGTAAACGCATGCTCCAGCCATCCCGATTTGATGTCGAAGATTTGCTTGTGCTGCGGCGCGGTATTGAGCATATAGCCCCAGGTATGCTCGTCGAACATGATGTTGTTGTAATAAGCATCGTTAATCTCTCTCCTGGGGTATTGATAGGAAGTATCAAAGATACTGGCGATGCTGGCTAAGGCTTCGGTCTGATAGAGCAGGTGATGCAGGTCTCTGCTCATTGCAGTCCATTTGGCCTCGGTGATCACGCCGTCGGCCCACCAGTCGGGCATGTCGGCTTTGGCCTTGGGGATTCCGGGTTCGTAATTCTTTTCCAAATAATTGAAGAACATGACCGGCGTGGCCGAGATCAGGCGCGGGTAGGCGAACTGAGCATCCCATTCCTTGATGACCTGGCAGGTTTCGAACCTCGGCCAGGAATTGTCGTTGGCGCCGCTCTTGTCCGCGCCGCTCCTGGTGATGTGGATCGCGTCATAGCCGTAATTATTTTGCTCATACCCCTCGAGCCGTTCGGTCATGCCTTCCAAGGTCTTGTCATAACCTTTGAATAAATAGGGCGCCTCGGTGTAGGCGTCTTTCGAGCGCCAGGTCAGGATCTCGCCGGGTCCGGGTCCCTGCCAGTAAAATGCCTGCGGGAACTTGGTGTAATGGAGGATGTTGCCGCCGCGGTAGAAGGAGTTGGGATTCATGGAAAAATATTTAACGCCCGAACTTGCGAGCGCGCTGACCTCGCCCCAGGTCACCCCGTCCACATCGTTGAGCATCATCGTTACCACGCTTGAGCCCAGCATCGGCTCGACTTCGAGCTTGCCATAATAGACATCCCGGAACAGTTCCTCGTAGCCCTCGGTCTCGGTGTGCTCGTGAACCAGTTTCGCGCACACCTCGAGCCTGCCTTCCTGCGCCCGCTTTTTCAGCTCGGCCAGCCGGTCCGGATGCTCTTCCAGGAAATGCTTGAGCTCCCACGAGCCTTCCATGGTCCAGCGATACTTCGCATCTTCCGGCCAGGAGTCGGTCTGCTTGATGAAGTCCAGCGCCATGGCCGTGATCTCGTTCCGTTTCTTCATCACATTTTCAGTGATGTTGGTATAGCCGATGTCCAGATGCGAGACCGAAGAGATATAAACCTTCCACTGCCTGGCCGGGGCCCAGTCAAATTTCAAAGCCTGGATTTCCTTGCCGTTCTCGATCAGCTTCAGCTCCAACTCGGCCTTTTGCCGCAGGTCCGGGACCTTGATGATTGCCTCGTTCCCGTTCACCGGATTGTCATAGCTCAATCCACCAAGCCGGATCGCGCGCACGAGCATGTTGCCGCCAGTGGCTCCTGATATTTCCACCCGCGCCAGTTGCAGGAGGAGGCCAGCCTCCTCTTTTTCAAAAAAGAAAGTCGGACAAACCAGTTTGATCCGGGTTTTCGCGCCGGGGCTGACTGAGCTTTGTTTCGCCGCCACCGGCTGGGTGAAATATTTCTTGAATATGGCCTCTTCCTTGCTCAAGGCTGAGGCGCAAATCGGCAAGGCCATTGCCATCAGGATCAATATTTTTTTCACAACTGCCCCTTTCTTTAAGTTTTATAATCTACCATTTACTATTTAACCTTCACTCGGATGGTCTTGATCTCGTAGGGACCCATTTGGCTCTCAATCCCGCCAGCCTTGAGCGCAAGCTTTTCCAGATCACGCTCCACCCCGTCGGTCAGCCAGGCCTCTTTCAGTTTGAAGAGCGGGAAACTTAGTTGAACTTGCGCCGGGCTTCCCGCGGCCTCGTAGATTCTAAAAATATATCCGTCTCCATCCTCGGCCATCTTGAATTCCGTGACCATGACATTGTCCGGCGAGAGCTTGAGGAAACTTGCCGAGGGCGGGAGTTTGGCTTCGCCTTTGTTCACGATGGTTGCGATCGCGGGCGAGCTTAGCTCCCAGCCGCTCCGATAGGACTGGTCGAATTTTTTGGCGTCGAACGCGGAGATACGATAGCTCCAAACCGCGCTGCCTTTCTGGAAGAGCGAGAAGTTGGTGCTCTGGAAGTTGTTCATGATCTCGGAATAGACCGCGGGCTTGTCCGGGTTCCAGGGATATTTGCCGGGGTTATAGATGGGCGCGCTCTGGTTCGCGAGCTTGGTGATCTCGCCCAGCTCGACCATGGGCGCTTGCCGGGTGCTCCAGACGATGCTGAAGTTTTCGCTCTTGCTCCTGAACTCGACATTGTGCGCCACCACATAAAACTTGGCGTAGTCCGGGAGTTGGTCGTAAAATGGCCGCATCTTGCCGTAGGG
>CAIUDS010000004.1 GCA_903897985.1 uncultured delta proteobacterium | reverse complement strand
CTCTTGGACGACAGAATCATCATTGGTCCAGCAAGGGCGCAGCCCTTGACCCCGGGGTTTGCACCGGGGCAAGAAGAAAAAAATAGTGCGACCCTTCGAAACAACAAAAGACGATTTTACGGGGAAGGAGTATGCTGAGCGCGAAAAGCGTAAGCGATTGAAATCTTTTAATTCTTTGCTGATTCCGCTTTAACCCGGGTGCTGAAAAATGGTTCCACCCCTTGGGAGGGCGGGAGGCCGGGGAGAGTTCAGGGCGATTGCTTCAACTGTTCCAGCAAAATCAGGCTCGGCCGGTGGTTGGGCGCGAGTTGGAGGGTTTTTTGCAAATAGATCCAGGCCCGTCCGCGGTCGCCGAGTTGGTAGAAACACCAGGCGAGATTATAGGTTGCCTCGAAGGAATCGGGCTGAACCTGGAGCGCCTCCATATAAATGGAGACCGCGGCCTGGTAGTCCTTTTTTGCGGCCAGGCAATTGCCCAGGTTGATTTGGGCGACAAAGGAAAACGGGTTCAGCTTCAAGGCCCACCGGTAATAATGCTCGGCCGCGTCGAGGTTCTTGAGCTTGACCATGGTGTTTCCCAAGTTGAGGATCGGGTCGAGCCGATAAGGCTCGAGGCTATGCGCCTGGATGAAGCAGGACACCGCCTCGGGGAGCCGGTTTCGGGTAACATAGGCCCGACCCAGGTTATTCCAGCCCGTGAACGAATTCGAGTTTTCCCGGATGGTGGACCGCCACAAGGCCAGTTCCCAACCCCATTTTCCAGTCCGGTCCTTTACCTGGCTGAACATGACCGCGAGCAGGATGGGCGCGAACAATATGGCCAGAGACCATGCCGGCTTGCGCCCAGGCAGGCTCCGGCCATAGCGGGCGATCCCGGCCAGCCAAAGCGCGACGCCCAGCAGGGTGAACAGGACAAAATTTAGCAGCGGGAACGAGCCCACGGAATAAGACAGGAACGGACCGCCCTGGGAGGCGACAAAATAGATGTAGCGGGCGATGAGCATGAGGAGTTGTTTCCGGGCCGGTAGCGGGGCCTCGGATACGATCTGATTGACCGGCCGGTTCTCGGCATAAGACACCACGCCCACCCAGTCCGGGAAATGGGTCGAGGTCCCGGGAATCGGCGCTACCAGTCTGTGATATGCCAGCCAGGTGGCAAAGAGAAAAGTCAAGACCGCCCCGATCATTGCCAGCGCCAAGAAGAACAGGCTCTCGGGCAGGAAAGATTTTTTTTCTTCCCCCTGCCGGCGGTTCCAGAACCGGGCCGCGCCGGTCAGGATCAGGCCCGCGGCCAGGCCCGAAACGGCAAACACCCAGTTCTGCGGCCCGATCTCGGGCAGCCTCAGCCAGAGCAGCCGCTGGTAGCAGTAGCCGAACCCGGACAGTTCCAGGAACAGGACCAGGAAAACGGCGAGCCCGGTGAGGGCCGCGGAAAAGGACTTGCTCCGGAGCCGATCTTTGATTTCAAGCCCGGCCCTTTTGAACGCGAGCGCGACCACCAGGGCTACCCCTAAGTCCGGGATGTATAAATACCTTTCCGCAATGATGGCGTTGGCCGGGACCCAGTTCATCACCGGGAGCAGGCAGATCATGAACCAGCCCCATCCGAAGGCAAACTCGCTCTTCCGCTTCAACAGCGCAAAAAGCGCGGCCAGCGATGCCAGGAAGGCCATGGTTCCCAGCGCCGGACCGGGCTCGAAAAAGCTTTGAGCGTAGACCACATAGTAATCCAGCCGGAGATGGGAGGGGAAGAAAGCCTGCTTCAGATAGACCGGGAAAAAGCTTAACTGGGTGGCGAGGATTTGCAGATAGCGATGGCTGCCGAAATCGGCCGGCGCAAAACTGGCGAACAGTTTGAAATCGGAGAGCGCGAAGAGGAATGCCAAAACCGGGATGAGCAAAAACGGCGCAAGTTCGAGCAGCAGCCGGCGCCGGCTTAGGGCCGCGGGCGTTTTCAAAGCCGTGGTTGCGAGCAGGATCAGGAACGGGACGGTCAGGCCGACCTGCTTGGAAAGCAGCGCCAGCAGGTAAAAGCCCAGGCTGAGGCCGAGCCAAAATTTTCGTTTGCCCGGTGTGAAGAAGGCGAGCATGCAGAGCGTCATAAACAAGAAGCACAGCATCTCCTTCCGGTGGGCAATCCCGATGACCGCCTCGGTGTTGGCGGGGTGGAGCGCGAACAGGAGCGCGGCCAAAAACGCCAGACCGCGGTCGTTGAATAATCTTTTGAGGAGCAGGAATGCCGCGAGCACGCACAGGCAATGGAGGATCAGGTTGGTCAGGTGATAGCCGGTGGCGTCCATCCCCCAGAGCCGGTAGTCCAGCCAGAAAGTTATGGCGCGCAGGGGCCTCCCGACCTTGAGCAGGTTGAACAGCCCGCCCGCGCGGCGCAGGTCCGCGTTTTCCACGATCAGGGGAATATCGTCGTAATCGAAGCGGGAATAGAGGCAGTTGAAATACGCCCAGCCGGTGGTCAGGATCATCGCCAGATACTGCCCGATCCGAAGCCAGCGCTCTTTATTCATGAACTCCTATTCTACCGGCGGCGCCGGGGCGGGGCAAAGTTTGCTTCAACCCCCGGCCGCGATCCCCGGCTTAAAAAATCGCGTAAATGAACGGCATGATCGCGCTGCTCTCGGTCAGGACGATGACCGCCACCAGCAGGAGCAGGATCACCACGATCGGCGTGATCCACCACAGCTTCTTCTCGCGCAAGAACTGGAAAAATTCCTTAACGATCGCAAATTTCGCCATCAATCCTCCTCAACCTTAGAGGTATTTTACCGCATTCCGGTTCCCGGCTCAAGAGCCAAAGCTACCGCGCAAGCCGGAGCACTCCAAAGTGAGCCAATCCGCGCATAAAACTGGGGCGGGTAAGATGGAATCTTGATGCCCGGCCCAATCTGGCCTATAATTTTTATATGAGCCCGAAAATCCAAATCGAGCCGGAAAAGCTCGCGGAATTCTGCCGACGGAACAAAATCAGGAAGCTCTCCCTCTTCGGCTCGGTCCTGCGCGAGGACTTCCGGCCCAGCAGCGATGTGGATGTCCTGGTCGAATTCGAGCCCAACGCCGGCGTGGGTCTGATCCGCTTTGCCGGGATCGAAATCGAGTTGGGGAAAATCCTGGGCAGAAAGGTTGACTTGAATACGCCCAAATTCTTCCGGCCGGAATTGCGCTCTAAAATCCTCGACCAGGCCCTGGTACAATATGAAGCAAAAAATTGACGGCGCCCGGTTAGCCGATATGCTTTTTTATGCCCGGGAAGCCAGAAGCATTGCCGAGGGAAAAAGTCAGTCAGAATTGCAAGAGCAAAAAACCCTGAAATACGCGTTGATGTACTTGGTGGAGGTAATCGGGGAAGCCGCCTCCCAAGTTTCCAGACCGACTCGGCTTCAGTATCCGAATATACCCTGGCCGTCAATCATCGGGATGAGAAATATCATCATTCATACTTATGATCTTATTGATCTGGACATCCTCTGGGACACCGTCCAAAACGACCTCCCGCCCCTGATCGCCGAACTCGATAAAATCGTCTCCTCCACCCAAGGCTGAAGATCCGCTTGCCCGCTGTTACCGCCGCTCTCTCAGCCACTTTTGAAGTTTGCTCAAACCCCAAGTGTTGATCACATCCTGGGCCTCGAGCCAGCCCCGGCGCGCCGTATAGACCCCGTATTCCATGTCCTGAAGCCCGACCAGGCTGTGCGCGTCCGTGCTGATCGCAAAGACCAGTCCCTGTTCCTTCAAGTATTTCGCGGTCTCGCCGTTCACATCCAGCCGGTGCGGGCTGGCGTTGATCTCCGCCGCGACCTTCATCTTGGCCATAACCGGCGCGATTTTTTCCCAGTCCAATTCGATCGGCTCGCGCTCGCCGATCAGCCGGGTCGAGGGATGCGCGAAAACATGGACTCGGCCGGTCGAAAAGGCCTTGAGCACCCGCGCGCTCTGCTCGGCCCGGCTCAAGTTGAAATTGCCGTGGATGGACCCGAGCACAATATCCGCCTGGCGCAAAACTTTTTCCGGCAAATCCAATCCGCCGTCTTTTAAAATGTCCAGCTCCACCCCTTTAAGGATGGTGATGCCTTTCAGCTTCCGGTTGAGCCCGTCAATCTCCGCCCATTCCTTGAGCATCTCCCCCCCGGACAGGCCGCCCGCCTGGCGCTGCGACTTCGAATGGTCGGTCATCGCGATATATGCATAGCCCAGTTCCTTCGCCCGCGCCGCAATCTCCGAAATCGGGTTCCGGCCATCGGTCCATTCCGAATGCGCCTGCAAGTCGCCCTTGAGGTCCTTAAGCTCGATCAGCTTCGGAAGCTTATGCGTCCGGGCCGCCTCCAGTTCCCCGCGGTCCTCCCGCAACTCCGGCGCAATAAAATCCATTCCAAATAATTTATAAATCTCTTCCTCGCTCCTCCCCGCAACCCGCTTAGCCCCCCGGAAGACCCCGTATTCGCTGATCTTGAGGCCCTTATGCTTGGCCAGGGTGCGCAGCGCGATGTTGTGGGTCTTGCTCCCGGTGAAATAATGCAGGCCCGCGCCGAAACTCTCCGGCTCCAGAAACCGCACATCCACCTGGATGCCGCTGTCCAGGACCACGGCGCTTTTGGTCTTGCCCCGGCTCAAAACCTCCCGCACTTTCGGGTAGCCCACAAATTTTTCCATCACCGCGTTCGCGTCCTTGCCCGTCACCAGGATGTCAATGTCCCCGATGGTCTCGGCCCGCCGGCGCAAGCTGCCCGCCGGCTCGATCCGCTCAATGCCTTGGGCGCCTTTCAGCCATTCCACCACCTCTTCCGCCTGGACCTTGGCCACATCCAGCCGGGAGCGCTGAGAATATTTCTGGAACTCGCCCAGACTTTTCTTCAAATCATCAACCAGTTTCTGACCCCAGCCCGGCAACTCCAATATCTCCGGCCCGGCAACCGCCTGCTTGAAACTTTCAAGGTCCTTGACCCCCAGTTTTTCGTTAAGGGTTCTGACCCGCTTCGGACCCAGCCCGCGGATTTTGAGCAATTCCAACAGACCCGGCTCGATCTCCTTGCGCAACTTCTCCAGGGTCGCCAGCTTCTCGCCCTTGAGCAAGGTCCAGATCTTCTCCGCCAGCTCCCTCCCGATCCCCGGAAGTTCCTCTAAATCCGGCACTTCCGACAGCGGCTTCTCGAAACCCTCGATCAATTGCGCGGCTCTCCGGTAGGCCCGGATCTTGAACACATTGTCGTTCTTCAAGTCCAGGATGTCCGCGATCTCGCTGAACACCGCGGCAATCTCCGAATTGCTTAAGCCCTTGCCCATGTGCTTGATATTATAGACGCGCGCAACCGCGCGCTCAAGACCGCTTTTTCGCGATGACGATCATCCGGCGGGATTTTTCCGTGAATTTCCCGCCCTGCCAGTCGCCGTAAATTTTTATAACCTTCATCCCGGCCTTGGACAATAATTCCCGCATTTCCGAAACCTTATAAATCCTGATCACAAACGGCTTGTCTCTTCTTTTCCCGTTCCGGATCACAATCCTCCGGTTGTAAATCCGGGAACTGGCAGGATCAAAATAATTCCGCTCAATCATCAGGTCTGGGCCTTTTTCCTTGATGAGCAGCGGACGAAAATCCTTGAGAAATTGCTGGTAATTAAAACTGTCCATACAGAATAATCCTCCGGGCTTGAGCGCGCGCGAAATCTTTTTCAGCACTTGATAATTTTCTGAATCCGAAAAATAGCCAAAAGCCGTGAAAAGCAATAGAACGCAGTCAAACTCGGCCTGGAATCTTATCTTCCGCATATCCTGGCGAAGATATTTCACCGGGAGCCGCTTTTTCCGCGCCTCGGCTTTTGCGATTTCCAAGAAGCCGGGGGTGAGATCAACGCCCACGACCATGTGCCCGAGCTTTGCCAGCCGGTTGGAATGTCTTCCATATCCGCAAGCCAGATCCAAAATCTTCCTCGGTTGATCCAGACGCAATGCTCGAACCAGAAATGCAATTTCTTGCTCGGTTCTCTCCGCCGTGAGCGTATCCCGATAAAAATACAGATAATCCTCCGGCTCGAAAACCGCCTTGAAATCAAACGCCAATGCCCCGGCTTTTTTGCTCGTCATCAAGACCCCATCTGCGAAGCTCCGATCGGTCAGGAAGGTAAAATTATAAGAGCAAACGCTAAGTTTCGCAACGCTCGTATTTGATCCGGTTCTTGCCCTCGGCCTTGGCCTGGTACATCAACCGGTCCGCTTTCTTGACCAAGTCTTCCACCGCCTCCGGCGGGTCGCAAGAGGCGGCCACGCCGATACTGAAGGTTACGGCCACCCCATTCTCGCCGGCCACATCCGCGACCAGTTGCTCGAGCCGGGACCGGACCTTTTCCGCGAACTCCGGGCCGCTCCCCGGAAACAGGATGGCGAACTCGTCCCCGCCCATGCGCGCCACGATGTCATAGGACCGCACGCAGTTCCGGATTTTTTCCGCGACCGCGCGCAAAAGGTCATCGCCGGCCAGATGCCCGTTCCGGTCATTGATGCTTTTGAAATTGTCAAGATCCAGATAGGCCAGGGTGACCGAGCCGTGGTTGCGGCGCGCCCGGCTCAATTCCACCCGCGCCAAATCGTAAAAGGCCCGGCTGTTGAGCGCCCCGGTCAGGGGATCGGTCCGGGCCATCAATTTCTCCCCTTCATAAGAGCGCTTCAGGCGCGACAGGAGAATGACCACCACCAGGAAAAACCCCAGCCGCACCCCCGCGTTCCAGATCGGAACCAGCAAATGAGAATACCTGGCCCCTGCCAGATAATCAGACGCATACCATACCACTGCGCCCAGAATTGCCAGATAAATTCCCAGCCTCCGATTTACAAACCAGGCAATTGAGGCAATGGGCAATAAATAAAATATGGAAATGCTGATCTCTGTTCCGGTCAGGTAATCAACCAGCCCTAAAACCAGGAGTAAGATAATTCCGATAATGATCGTCAAGATTTTGGGCAGGCTTTCTATATATTCCCCTAAACTCATTGCTTAAAACTTTTCCTTCCGATTTGCACCCTCTGAAATACCGACACCGTCAATGCGCGTTTTGAACTATTGCCTTTGATTAAGATAAATCTGATTCAAAAATAAAGCAACTGCTTTCTAAGCATGCGCGACATAGATGATGATAAATTACACCCCTTATGTGGTCCCGCGGAATCCGCGGGACAGCCCTGCCCATTTCCGCCGATGTTATTGGCTGATCGCGAAGTGCGCCCTCCGGTTCAATGCCCAGGCCGCCTCATTATGCCCCGGGTCCAGGGGAATGTTCTCGCCATAACTGACAGTGCTCATCCGACCCGGCTTCACCCCCAGGCTGATCAAATAGCTCCGAACCGCGTTCGCGCGCCGTTTGCCCAGCGCCAGGTTGTAGTCCTCGGTGCCGCGCTCGTCGCAATGGCCCTCAATCACCGCTTTGACTCCCGGGTTGCTCTGGAGCCATTTGGAGTTCTCAACCAGGGTCTGCCTGGCGGTCTCATCCAACTCATCGCTGTCAAAGGTGAAATGGACATCCTTGAGCGCCGCCTGGTCTTTATCCGCGGCAGAGACGCCCTTCAAGCTCGAAACATTGTATGCCGTGCTGGCTCCGCCAGCGGGCTTCGGTTCCTGCGATTGCCGCTCCAGCGCGCGCTTCTTTGCCAACTCCGCCTGGTCCTTGGCTGAAAGAGCGTCCGCCTTGGCAGACTGGTACGAAAGTTTATCGTACTTATCCTTTGCCTGGTTCAGATAGTCTTCCGCGCTCTTGTATTCGTCCGGGGCGTATTGCTCCGCGCCCGCGTTTCGAGCGTCATTGATCGCGGCTTGCGCTTCCTCAATCGCCTTTTGCACATCCTTTCCGCACGAGGCCGTCAACAACAGGCCCAACATCAGGAACACCGAACTCAAAATCTTCTTTTGCATTTTTCATCCTCCTTTTCTGGATTCTATTTTACCGTCCGCTTGCGATCTATCGCTTTTATTACCCTGCCTTTTGTCCTTTTGATTCCGAATTCCTCCCGGCCGGCGATGGCAGGAAAATCAAACCCGCCAACCGCGTCCTCACCCTGCAAAATGAGGAGCGGCAGATTTATGCAGGCCGCCTGTTTGAGGCTCAGGAGGAGGTTCCTTCCTGAAAGACCCCCTGCCAACGCCTGGGCCGGAAAGATTGCCCCCGGCAATGCCGGGAGCGCAAGTAAGGTGGAAAAAAGGACGCTTGAATTATGGCAAATAGAACAAAGGCGAGGAAAAATTGACGCGCGGACTGAAGCGCGAGCAACCAAAATAGAATCGGGCGACTTATGGTTCCCTCTCAACATAGGACATCTTTCCCCTTTCTTTGAGAGGCGGCCCGACCTCTTAAATGAATTTTAACCTGCGACACTTATGGCGGTCGCACCCTTGAATTCAGAGTCCTTGAAAAAAGATCTCTTGTTAAGAGCAAGTGTAGCTGTTTGATAAAATTTGTCAAGTCCATTAAGCGCAGACCCGGACTTCAGAACTCCCGACGGAAAGAATCGCCCGGGTTTTTTCGCGCTTCCGGCTTGCGACAATCGGTGCTATAATCAGAATTGATTTGACAATGATGGTCGCGTTCCCCAGCCGGGTAGTGGAAGAAATCTCAAGGACCGTGGGCGAGAAAAATGTTTCCCGCCTGCCGGCCGAGCTTTTAAGCTACGCGCGCGACATCTGGACTCGAAAGACCATCGAGATGCAGATGGGCGGGCTCCCGGCCCCGCCCCAACTGATCGTCCGGCCGGAAACGGTCGGGCAGGTCCAGTCCCTGGCGCGGCTGGCGAACGAAAATGAAATCCCGCTCATCCCGCTGGGCGCGGCCAGCGGAGTTTGCGGCGGGACCATCGCCCTCCAAGGCGGCATCACCCTGGACCTCAAAAGAATGGACCGGATCCGGAGTCTGGACCAAACCTCCATGCTGGTCGAGGCCGAGGCCGGGATCATCGGCGAAATTTTCGAGCGCGAGCTGAACCACCGCGGCTACACCCTGGGCCATTTCCCCAGTTCGATCTATTGCTCGGCCCTGGGCGGCTGGGTCGCCACCCGGAGCGCCGGCCAGCTCTCGTCCAAATACGGCAAGATCGAGGACATGGTGGTATCGCTCGAAGCGGTGCTGCCGGACGGGCAACTGCTCCGGACCCGGACCGTGCCGCGCTCCGCGACCGGGCCTTCGCTCAACCACATCTTCATCGGTTCCGAGGGCACGCTCGGGATCATCACCGCGGCCACGCTCAGGCTCTGGG
>CAIUDS010000003.1 GCA_903897985.1 uncultured delta proteobacterium | reverse complement strand
GTTAATGAGCGGAAGGGAAAAATTCTCTGGAGGAGATAGTGACAGAGCGACCAACTGGTGGCGGACTTGACAACCCGCTTTCATAGATGTGTTCTTTGTGTCTTTGTGGTAAAAAAATTTGTTATCCTCCCCGGTGCGGGCACTGGGCGCAAACTTTGGCGCGCTCGTCTTTGGGTTCCTGTCCGAGGAAAACCGCGCGCGCCTCTTGATAGGCCTCGCTGAGCCAGATGGAGCAAAAGCTTTGCTCGAGGATATTTCCATAGTCGAAGCGCGAGTGATAGGAAATCCCGAAACAGCAGGGCGAGATTCCGCCGTCCCATGAGATCGCCACCGAGCTCCAAAGCCAGTGGCAATTTTTTCGTTTGGGCGAGGGCGGCGGGCCGGAATGTTTCAGGTCTTGCGGGGAAACATTTTTATAGAGCCGGTCAATCAGGCTTTGCACGAAGTAAGGTTCCTTGAACCAGACCCGGTCCGCGCCCAGCTCACGCGCGAGCTTCGAGAAAGATTCTTGTTCGTGAAAATTATGCGGGAAGACCAGGAACTTCGCGGTAACAAAGGGAAAGGCTTTGCCTTTTTTCTTCTTCACTTCGGCGAGCTTTTTGAGGTTTGCCTTAACCAACTCGAAATTCCCGCCCACCCGGTATTTGGCGTAAGTGAACGGCGTGGCCGCGTCCATGCTCACAATCAGATGGCTCAGGCCGCTCTTAATGAGTTCCTCGGCGTCGAATTGCTTCTCAAAAGACAGGTTGGTGCTCACCGCGGTCTGAATGGCTCGGTTTTGGAATCTGGCAATGATCTCGTAGAGGTCGGGATTGAGAAACGGCTCTCCCCAATTGTCCAGTTCCACATCAATGAGCGAGTCTCCCAATTCCTCCAAAATCCGGTCCACGGTGGAAAGTTTCATCACTCCGCCTTTGCGGCCCTCAACCTTCTGTCCGGTCGGGCAGAGCGGGCAGCTTAGCTGGCAGATATTGGCCGGGTCAATGACCGCGACAAAGGGCAGCCCCTGGGGCGAGAGCCGGTTCCGCTTCTGCTCGTATTTGGCGAGCAGGGCGTTTTTGATCTTCCGAAAGGGAAGGCGCCGGCGGGACCCGGTCGTCGGGTTCCGCCAGAGATAAAACGGATTCATGCCTATGAGATTATCATCAAAGTGATGGTTTTTCCCACTCCCTTGACCGAAAGCATTTTATCGGTCACGACTTTGGACAACTCGTTAATGTCCTTGCCCTGAATCTGGACCACGATGTCATAGGGGCCGGTGACCAGTTCCGCGCTCTTCACGCCGGCCAGCCCCCGGATCTGGTCCCGCACATTCTTCACATTCTTCCCCGGCGCTCCCTCCACCAGAACATAAGCCGTGATCATTTTCATTTCCTCCTTTTGGTTGGGTTATGATTTTGCCGCTTGTTCGCCGGCGCGGAACCCGGTCGCGAGCGCGGTCCCGGCGCCGGTCGAATCGCTGATGTAGTTGGCCCCGGAAAGGATGGACCCGGCCGCGAACAGGTTTTCAAAGACCACATGGCCCTCGCGGCTGAGCGGCCGCTGTTCCGCATCCACCTTCAACCCGATGGAAAACACCGGGTGCGGGTCCGTGATAACGGGGCTGGTCAATTTCTCCGTGAAAATATTTGCGCAGGGCCGGCCTTGCTGAAAAGTGTCGAGCCCGAAGATTTGCTCGCGGAACCCGCCGGCCTTGGCCAAGCCGCCGGCGAGGAAAGAGCCGCTGGCGAGGACAAAGTTTTTGGCGAAGATCTGGAATGGTTCCCTGCCGTCGGCCGCTGAGACCGAGATCAGCTTTTTGTTTTCAGCCGAGAAGCCAACGGCCTTGCCCAAGATTTTCGAGACGCCGGCCCGGCTGATCCCGGCCTCGAGATATTGCGAGAACCTGGTCCCGGGCACGGAGGGCGGGAGCGCCAGCAGTTCGCATACCTTTTTCCCGGTCTCCTTTTCCAGCGCCGCCAAAATGCGGGCGCGGCAGGACCCGGGCAGGATGGGCGGTAGAATCAGGAGCCGGGCGGATATGGTCTTGGCGGCCGCGATAAGTTTTCCGAGCACGGCGTCCGGTTCCTGTTCAATGGCCCGGGCCCATTCCAGGCTGGATTTCGCAGGTTCGGACCCGAGGCTCAACTTGATTGCCTGCACCTTGGTCTTGGCCGCGAGCCGGCCGCACCAGTATTCAAAATTGGTTCGGAAAAAATCGGCATCGAAATCCAACAGCCCGGAGAAGGCAAACAGGCCGGCCGAGTCGGCCTCGAGCAGGTCGTCAAAGGTGAGCATCCGGTCCTGGACCAAGGCCGTGGCTTTGAAAGTGCCGAGCTGGTTGAACACCAGGCGGTTGGCCTCGAAGCCGCCTTTGATGAATCCGTCATCCGCGGGAAAGACCAAGTCAAAGGCCGCCTTGATCCGGTCCTGGACTTGTCCTCTCGAATCCCCCAGCAAATGATAGGGATGCGCAGGGTTCCGGAGCATGATCTGCTCGAGGTTCCTGCCGATTTCATGGCACCACGATTCCGGCTGGCCCGGTACCGCCAATATATCCCCGGCAATGTCCAGCGCGCCCGAACTCATGGCGCTGCCGCCACCGTCGCGGGAAAGCACGGCGACCTTTTTCCCGGCCTTGTTCGCGTTCAAGGCCGCGGCCGCGCCGGCCAGGCCGGACCCGAGCACCAGGATTTCGGTTTCCACTTTTTTCATTTTCGACCGATCAATTTTCCCAGGTTGGCAACCAGCAAATAGGTCGCCTGGTTCAACTCTTCCTCTTCCAGGGTCTTGCCCTCCAAGACCGGCCGGTTGCCTTTCCATCTTTTTTCGAGGAACGCCAGCATCTGCTCCTGGGCGTCGCGGCCGGAGAGACCCAGTTCGCGGGCCAGGATGGCCGCGGCCTTGGCCGTGCACCGGGTACCCTGGCAGGGGCCGGCGCCCATGCGGGTGCGGTTTCTGAGGTTGATGAGTGAGGTCGCCCATTCGTTGCGGATGCAATAGACCAACTCGCAGGCCAATACCGGTTCGCAGTGGCAGACCAGTTCTTTCAGCTCCGGCCGCTCGCGGGTCAACTCCAGAATCCGCTCGGCCCGCGCGCCGTGGCGGTAGATCATGCGGTGCGCCGCAAAGGCCGGAACCTGATATTTTTCCGCGAGTTCCTTGGCCTCAACCATGCGCTCGCCGCCGGGCAGCGGGATCAGATGCGTCTGACATTTCTGGTCCACGCCCAGCTTCTTGCAGATCAAATCCGCGGCTTCCTCGCTCATCAGGCGGTAGCTCGCCAGCTTGCCGCCCGCGATTGAGACGATCCCCTTGATGCCCTCGAGAGCCTCGTGGTCAAACACCTTATGGTCCCGGCTCAGGGCATCCTCATTCTTGCCCCAGGCGAACAGCGTCGGCCGGATCCCCACCCAGGCCCGGATCATGCGCGCGTTCCTCACTCCCGGCAAATAATGCTCCGCGCCTTGCAGCAGATATTCAACCTCGTCCTCCGTCACGCGCAGGTCGTCGAGGTCCCCGTAATAATCGTCATCCGTGGTCCCGAGCACGGTGGTGCTCTCGTGGGGCATGATGAAGCTGCCCCGTCCGTCAACCATGGTCAGGATCAGGCTGTAGTTGAGCAGGCGGCGGTCAAAGGTGATATGGACTCCCTTGCCCGGCCGGATTTTCACCTCCACCCCGGCTTTGGCGCTGGTCTTCATGATCCACGGCCCGGTCGCCTGCATCACCATGCGGCACTTGAGGTCGGAGTAACCGTCCTTGTCCCTGACCCGCACGCCTACCACATTCCCGGCCGGGTCTTTCAAAAATTCGATCATCTCGGTATTGAGTCTGATGTCGGCGCCGTATTCGGAAGCCGCCAGCGCGTTGGCCATGCAGAGCCGCTGCGAATCAATGCCCCATTCGTCGGTGGTCACCGCGTATTTGACATCGTCCGCGATGTTCGGGACCAGCTGCCGGATCTCGGCCTGGTTGAGCAGGGTATGGGGCATGCCGTTCTTGAGCATGGCGTATTTGTCATAAACCTCGAAATAGGTCTCGAAAAAGGGCACGGTGTAGCGCTTGGACAGGGGCATGATAAAGGGGATGCGGAAGAGCATGTGCGGCGCGAGCTTCTGGATGTAGCCGGAGTCGAGGCAGGAGTGTTTCGTGGTGTCAATGTCGTAGATCAGGTAGCGCAGCCCGCCGTGGATCATGCCGGAATTGGCCCCGGAAGCGCCGTTGGCCAGGTCCTTTTTCTCGACCAGGCAGACCTTCAGGCCCCGAACCGCCAAGTCCCGCGCGATCCCGGTCCCGTTCACTCCCCCGCCAATAACTATTACATCATACTCCGCCATTTGCCGCTCCGGGTTTATATTAGGGGTATCCGGACTAAATTTCAAGGCGCCGTTCACACCCAAATTCCGCGATGGGTTTTTGAGGATGTCCACCCGAAGGGCAAGGGAGCGGCAAAAATTGGTCAGGATGCCGCGGGGGACAGCGAAAACGGCGCGCCCCGCACAAG
>CAIUDS010000002.1 GCA_903897985.1 uncultured delta proteobacterium | reverse complement strand
TGGTTGTTGTCCCTCTCAGTAAGACCCTTCGTGCCTACTCCGCCGTAGTAGCCTACGGCTACGAAGGCTGGAAGCTCCCGACTTATATGGGAGCGAAGTAGGGCAGTCCTGTCGTGGCCCGTGTTCACAACGGGCTCCGCATCGGAACGACCGCTTGTAAAGTTGCATCCGCCGTGCTCGCTCCTGTCATTCCCGGCTTGACCGGGAATCCAGTTTCCCGTCGTCCCCGGCCTGGACCGGGGACCCAGAACCATAAATGCTGGGTTCCCGCTTCCGCGAGAACGACAAATTAACCTGGATTCCCGCGTTCGCGGGAATGACATCGTAGAAGCCTTAGCCATGGCAGACTTCGAGTGGTAATGTCTCTAAATGACGGGTGCACGGTACAAGGTCCACGGTGCACGGAGCATTGTGCATGATGCGCGCTTTGGCAACTATTCCGTTTACCGTTAACCGTTTACCTTACCCCGCTTTCTCGGTCGGTGGTTGAAGCCAGGCTCACTGATGAGCGTTCCTGAGACAGACCCCGAGGGTCGATTTTGGGAACCAAACTCAGAAAAAATAACAACAGTTTTAAAGTTTCTGGTTCTAAAGTTTTATAGTTCGAAATCCAAAGCCCAGTCCCGCCATCACCTCCTCTTCGGGTCTCCACAACTTTAAAACCTTAAAACTCTAAAACTTTAGAACGGAGCCTCGCGGTTAAAACCGCGACCTCCCCCTATATATACGAAAAAATGGCACATGAATTTATTGACGCAAAATCGCAACTAACTGTTTGATATTAAATTCATAACTCATAATTCGAATACAGATTTGTCAACCTAAACCAAGCAAAAAATGGAAAATAATTTTTCCGCTTATAATTCAATGGATTGCAAAGCTATGCAAATTTTGCGCTTTTGTTTGGCTGGGCCAAACAGCGGAAGCGGATTTTTGCCGAGAGGAACGCAAATGGCGCGAAGGAATTCGGAGTTCGAACCATCTTGGGGGGCAGGGATTTGCTTGTAAAATAAGCAGGTTTGCAAAAAGGCTATGGTCTGAAAAGTTAAAAGTTAAGGTCCGCCCCCGGGCGGATCTCAGCAGTTTGGGGTATAAGACGCCGCGGGAATTTGCGCGAATCTCTGGAGGCTGCGCTCCGGGCTGTATTGGCCCTTCGCGCAGCTTCCCGAGTGGAAAAACAGCGTCGGTGGTCAACTTATGACTGGCGCTAAAAATGGGGGCAGGCCACAGCGCCTCAATTTTCAGACAGGATTCGACCCTGCCCTTTAGAATAAAAAAGCATGACCATCTTGACTATATTCGAAAGACTGATACAGTTTGCGATAAGCGGATTGAGTCTGCTGTTGAAAAGCAGCGGAACCGCATGGATTAGCAAGCGCACTTTGAGAATATGTTATGATCCTGACTCATTCCTTATTTTCATGAGCCAAAAGGTAGCAGGAAAAAAGGGAGGAAGAGAATGAACATAGGAAAATTGATGGGGATTTTGGGACTGGCTTTGGGCTTGGTCTGGATCGCGGGATGCAGCGCTCCCGGCCAGGACAACCGTAGCGGCGGAAATCCAGGGGCTCCGGCGGAAACTGTCAGCTATGCCGGAGCGCTGGTGGATACCACCATTCTGGGCAATCCGCCCGCGCTGGTCAATCTTGACGGCGCAACCTTTTCTTTTGGCTGCACCAAAGCCAAATGCTCCTTTACCTGCTCGCTCGACAATGGGAAGTTTGCCAAATGCGTTTCTCCCAAAGTCTATGCCGGCCTCTCCGAAGGGACGCATAAATTCATCGTCAAAGCCAAAGACCTGAACACCCTCAAGACCGACAAGACCCCGGCAACCTACAGTTGGAAAATTGACCTGACTCCGCCGGACACCATCTTGGCTTTCGGCCCGTTTGATCCGAGCACTTCCGCCAATGCCACTTTCTGGTTTTTGGCCTCGGAGGTCAGTTGCACCTTCGAGTGCAACCTGGATGCCGGGGGTTGGTCATCCTGCACTTCTCCCAAAAGCTATACCAGCCTGGGGCAAGGAAGCCATACTTTCCAGGTCCGCGCCACGGATCTGGCCACCAATCAGGATTCCACCCCGGCCGGTTACACCTGGACGCTTGACTCGGTCCCGCCGGATACCAGTATTATCACCAAACCCGCCAACCTGACCAATTCCAATTCCGCTTCTTTCACCTTCAGTTGCACCGGCAGTTGCTCATCTTATGAATGCCAGCTTGATTTTGGCGGATTTTCCAGTTGCGTCTCCGGCGTAACCTATAGCAGTCTTTCCGAAGGCGATCATAACTTCCAGGTTCGGGCCCAGGATGCCGCGGGCAACTATGATCTCAGCCCGGCCCTTTATAACTGGACCCGCGACGCCACGGCGCCGGATACCAGCATCATTGATATGCCTTCGAATCCGAGCGCTTCCACCAGCGCCTCTTTCTGGTTTATTGCCTCGGAGTTCGGCTCCACCTTCCAGTGCAACCTGGATGCCGGGGGTTGGTCAACCTGCACTTCTCCCAAAAGCTATACCAGCTTGGGGCAAGGAAGTCATACTTTCCAGGTCCGCGCCGCGGATCTGGCCACGAATCAGGATTCAACCCCGGCCAGCTACACCTGGACGATTGACTCGCTCCCGCCGGATACCACTATTAGCACCTATCCTACCAACCCGACTCAATCCAACTCGGCTTCTTTCACCTTCACTTGCACCGGCGCCTGCGCCTCTTATGAATGCCAGCTTGATTTTGGCGGATTTTCCAGTTGCGTCTCCGGCGTAACCTATAGCAGTCTTTCCGAAGGCGCTCATAATTTCCAGGTCCGGGCCAAGGATGCCGCAGGCAATGTTGATCCCACCCCGGCTGTTTACAACTGGACCCGCGACGCCACCGCGCCGGATACCGTTATCACCGACCAGCCGGAAAATCCAAGTTCTTCCACCGGGGCGACCTTTACCTTTGTTTGCGTGAATGACCTCGGCTGCACTTTTGAATGCAATCTGGACAGCGCCGGATTCTCCGTTTGTTCCTCGCCAAAAACTTATAGCAACCTAATCGGGGGTTCGCATAATGTTCAAGTCCGAGCCAAAGATTCCGCGAATAATGTTGATTCAACCCCGGCTAGTTATGCCTGGAGCATTGCCAATGCCTGGCTGGCAACTTCTACCACCGGCGCCCCTTCCGCAAGAGCTTATCATGCCGCGGTCTGGACCGGCTCCCAGATGATTGTCTGGGGCGGGTCTGACAGTTCTAGCTTGAACACTGGTGGAATATATAATCCAGTAACCGATAGCTGGTCAGCCACCAATACCACCAACGCTCCTTCCGCAAGAGTGTATCATGCCGCGGTCTGGGCGAGCGGCGTAGCTACCCCGGTGATGATTGTCTGGGGCGGGAATGATAGTTCTTACGCGAATACTGGCGGGAGATATGATCCAACCGTCAATAGCTGGTCAGCCACCGCTACCTCCGGCGCTCCTTCCGCAAGACAGTATCATACCGCGGTCTGGGCCAGCGGCTTGACTACCCCGGTGATGATTGTTTGGGGCGGGGGTGGTGGCGGCTATGAAAACACCGGCGCAAAGTATGATCCGACCGCCAATAGCTGGTCAGCCACCACCATCTCCAGCGCTCCTGCCGCAAGAATTAAACATACCGCGGTCTGGGCCAGCGACTCAGCCGTGATGATTGTCTGGGGCGGTGACAATGGTTCTTGCTTGAACACTGGGGGAAGATATGATCCAACCGCCAATAGTTGGTCAGCCACCACGACCACCAACGCTCCTTCCGCAAGAGAGTATCATGCCGCGGTCTGGGCGAGCGGCGTAGCTACCCCGGTGATGATCGTCTGGGGAGGAATTGATGGTTCTTACTTGCAAACTGGTGGAAGATATGATCCAACCGCCGATAGTTGGACAGACACCACTACCACCGGCGCTCCTTCTGGAAGAAGGTTCTTTACTGCGGTCTGGGCCGGTTCCCGAATGATTGTCTGGGGCGGTGACAATGGTTCTTACCTAAACACCGGTGGAATATATAATTCAGAGCTGAATAACTGGTCCGAAACCAATCTCACGAGCGTTCCTTCTGGAAGAAGGTATCATACGGCGGTCTGGACCGGCTCGATGATGATCATCTGGGGAGGACATAGCGGCGTTTATCTAAACACCGGTTCCCGGTATTGGCCGTGATTCCGATTAGGGGCTGATCTGGCAGTCAGAATTGGCTGCGGTCCATTTGGGCGGCAGCCAATTTTTTTCTCCGCAAATAAGATGGAGCGGCCAGGTATTTCCGCGGCGCCGGAGCGAAGCTCAACCTATGCCCGCCTGGGCGGTATTTTCGGTAGCGCAAACCATCTTTCGCAAATTTTATTTTACCCGGTCTGGTTAGGCCAATAGAGATTTGTTTTCCCTTCACCCAATTGTAGGGGAAAGGAAATTTGAGCCCGTTGCCACCCCCTCCGATTTATTAATTCATTTCCTGCTCAAATAATCTTTGCGGCCCCACCGGGCGGATTTGGAAAATAGGGGCGGCCCTTGTTTTCGGGGGTGGCATTGATAATCCGGGATGAGGGATTAAGCTCATTGCAGGAATGG
>CAIUDS010000001.1 GCA_903897985.1 uncultured delta proteobacterium | reverse complement strand
GGCAAGCTGGTGGCATTCCCCACGGAAACGGTCTATGGGCTGGGGGCGCTGCTGGGCAGGCCGGGCGCGGTCGCGCGCATCCGGGCGCTCAAGGGCAAGACCGAGCCGATGCCGGCATTGGTGAGCGGGCCCAAGATGGCGGGGCAATATGTGGAAATGGATGAGCGGGCGAAAAGGGTGATGAAAAAATTCTGGCCCGGGCCGTTGACGATTATATTGAAGGGCAAGGCGTCGGTCCCGGCGGAGGCGCTCGGCGCGGCTCAAGGGTTGGGCGTGCGCATGAGCTCGGACCGGCTGGCGCAGGCGCTGGTTGAGGCAGTGGAAGAAGCGATCACCTCGACCAGCGCGAACCGCACGGGGAAAGAGCCGCTCGCGGACGGACTCGAGCTCGAGCGGGAGTTGGGCGCGGAACTCGATTTGATTTTGGACTGCGGCAGGCGCGCAGGCAGGGCCTCAACGGTCATAGACCTCTCCGGGAAAGAGCCGCGGCTGGTCCGCGAGGGTCCGGTAAAATTCAAAGAAATTTTAGAGGCGCTGCAATGGCAAGGGTAAAAGCATTCCGCGGGATTTATTACACCGAAAAGGCCGGGGAAATTTCCAAGCTGGTGGCGCCTCCCTATGATGTCTTGACGCAGGACGAGGCGAACGGTTACCGCCGGCAGAACGAGGCCAATGTGGTTCATATCTCGGTCTCGCGGAAGGATGACCCGGGATTTTATGCGGAGGCAGGGCGATTGTTCGAGGGCTGGCAAAAACAGGACCTCCTCAAGCGCGCGGACCGGCCCGGGGTTTATTATTACGAGGCCGAATTCGATTACACCCTGGGCGGGGGTATGCGCCGGGCAAAACGGATGGGATTTTTTGCGCTGCTCGGCCTGTCGGAATATTCGGCCGGGGAGGTGCTGCCGCACGAGCGGACGCTGAGCGGCCCCAAGCTGGACCAGCTCGAACTGCTCAGCGCCACCCGGGCGAACCTGTCGCCCATTTTTTGCGTGTATTCGGACCCGGGCCTGAAGCTGATGAAAGCGCTGGCAGCCGCGCCCAAGGGGGAGCCGGTTTATGACTTTGAGTTCTCCGGTTTTAGGAACCGGCTGTTCGGGGTTTATGACCCGAAGCTGCTCGAGCAAGTTAGCGCGGCCCTGGCCAAGGAAAAGGTTTACATCGCGGACGGGCATCACCGCTACGAGACCGCGCTGGAATATGCCCGCCGGCTTCGCGAGGCCAAGGATCCGCGGGCAGATGCGGCCGGGTATGTGATGAGTTTTTTTTGTCCGCTCGAAGACCCGGGCCTGGTGATCTTTCCCTATCACCGGCTGCTCAAGAACCTGCCGGAGGAGCGGCTGACCGGGTTGCCGGACAGGCTGAAGGAGGACTTCGAGGTGCAGCCGGTCGCGGACCGGTTCAGTCCGGCAAATTTGTCCCTGACCTTGCAGCGGCTCGAGGCCACGGGCGCGGCGCCCGCGGTGGCGCTGTTCGATCGGGAGGGACGCTCGTTCGTGCTCGAGCTTAAGGAATCTCGCGCCCGGGAGATGGCGGAACTGTTGGAAGTGGAAATTCTGGAGCGGCTGGTGCTGAAGGAGGCTTTGGGGATCACGAAGGAAGAGATTACCGAGAACAGGTATGCGGCGTATGAGACGAGCGAGCAGAAACTGGCGGAGCGGATGTCGGCGGAGAAATTCCAACTGGTGTTTCTGGTGAAGCCGATCCCGGTGGCGCGGGTGGCGGAACGGGCGCGGCGGGGCGAGGTGATGCCGCAGAAGAGCACCTATTTTTATCCGAAGCTGCCGAGCGGGATGGTCTTCCGGAAACTGGCCCCGGAGCCGGAGCTGAGCTAGCGGATGAAAGAGGTTCTGATTATTTCGCCTTATTTCCCGCCCATCGGCGGTTCCGGGGTTTATCGTCTGCACCGCTGGACCAAGTATCTCCCGGAGTTCGGGATCCAGCCGCTGGTGGTTCATTATGACCGGCTGCCCGGGGAGCCGTTGGACCGAAGTCTGCTGGGGGAATTGAGCGACCATGTGGAGCGGTTCCCGGTCCGGTTTGTGGAGCCGAGCGGGAGAGGGATTCGGGCCTGGCTGAAAAGGGATGCCGGCGATGCGCAGACGGTCCCGGCCGGCGGGGGCGGGCAAGGCCCGGGCGCGGTCACGGCACTGGTTGGTTGGCTGAGGGACCGGCTGCTGATCCCGGATTTGTCGGTGAGCTGGCTGCTCCCGGCAAGGGCCGCGATCCGGAAAATCATGCGCGAGCGCCATCCCGCGGCGGTGATCTCCACTTATTCGCCCGGCGCCGCCCACCTGCTCGGGCTCTGGGTCAAACGCCACTACGGTCTTCCCTGGATCGCCGACTTCCGCGACCCCTGGACCGATGCGGTGGTGATGAGAAAGCGGTTTTGGCCGCTGAGCGCGCTGGAAGGGCGGATGGAGCGGAGCGTGGTCCTTAAAGCCGACCGGGTGACCGTTTACAGCGAGGGTCTGGGCGAGCTGCTCTGGAAAAAGATCGGCGCCACCCGGCCGGAGAAATTTTTGAGCCTGGGTCCGGCGGTGGACACGGACAAGTTCGACCGGGTTCCGGCTTCGGACCGGAAATACGACTTTCTCTACACCGGCGCGCTGGAGGATTACTATCCGCTCGAGTTTTTTTTCGCGCTCGAGCAAGTGAATGAACGTCGGCAAGCGAGCGGGGAGAGGCCCTTGCGGGCGGGGATTGCGGGCAAGACCGGCGCCCGGCTGCGGCAAACCCTGGAGCGGTTCACGCGACCGGGCTGGCTGGACCTGCTCGGCTATCTGCCCCACCGGGAGGCGCTCGCGCTGCTGAAATCGGCTCGGTGCCTGGTCCTTTTGCATACGGAGCAGGGCTGGTGGGTTCCGGGCAAGGTCGCGGAATACCTTTACAGCGGCAAGCCCGTCCTGGCCGTGGTCGGGGAGGGGGAGCTCAAAGAGATGTTGGCCAAATTTGATCGGGTGATGTTCGGGCCGGATGAGCGGGGCCAACTGGCCGGGCTGCTCGAGCAAGCGTCTGCCCTGAAGGACTCGCCCCGGCGGATTCCCAAAGAACTTACCGCGCGGGGCCAGGCGGGCAGGATCGCGGAACTGGTTGAGACCATGTCCGAACGCCGGTAAACGCGGGCGAGAATTTGCCGGGAAAAAATTCTTTGACAAACCGGATGGATATGTTATATAATTAAAAATGTCCCCGGACCGGAAGCAATGGCAGGCGATGGCGGTATTGTCGGCTCTGGGGATCGAAATCGCCGCGGCGGTTTGCATCGGGGCTTTGATCGGATACTGGCTGGACGAGCGTTTTCAAACCCAACCTTGGTTACTTCTCCTGTTCACCGGCTTCGGGATCGCGGCGGCGGGGAAGGCGGTATGGCGCGAGCTTAAGAAGTTTCAGCAAGGGCAGAAAAAGGACGGGCCCGGGGATTCTCTTCAGAAATGAAAGCACCAGCAAAGGCATTTGTGGCCTGGTCGAGCCTGATGATTGTCGCCTTGGGCGCAATCGGGTTCTTTGCATTTTGGTTTCTGGAACGGAAAGCGATGGCGGTCGGCTTTGCCGCGGGAGCGGGCATCGGCCTGGTCGAACTCGAGTCAACGGCGCTGATGTTTTCGCGTCTGGTTTCGAGCCGGTCGCGAACGGTTTGGGGGATCCTGTTGGGCGGCAAATCGCTTTTGGTTTTCACCGCGATCGGGTTTTTGATTTTGGGCTTGAAGATAAATCCATTTGGATTTATAATCGGTTTTTCCGAAGTGGTTCTGAGCATTATTTTAACGGCGGCTTGGCTGAGGCCCGGGCCGGAAGGGATAAAGGATGGAACAGGAACTGGTGACTCTGGCTAGTTTGATCTTCGGCCGACACGAGCTGCCAGAGGTATTCTTCGAGAGACGGTTTGACCCGGCGCCGATCTTATATAGCGGGATGGTGGCGGTGCTGCTGGTCGGGCTGGTGCTCGGGTTCAACCGCCAGCTCCAGAAGATGAAGGGCGAGGTGGTCCCGCGTGATAAATTCGACCTGGTCAACCTGTTCGAGTTGCTGGCCGAGGCCATCCTGGGTTTTGTCAGGGACATCCTGGGCCACGACTGGCGCAAGTATGTGCCGATCATCCTCTCGCTCTGGTTCTTCATCCTGCTCAACAACCTGTTCGGCCTGATCCCGTTCATGGCGCCGGCCACGGCCAATGTCAACACCAACGCGGCCATGGCCATCGTGGTGTTCTGCGCCACCCATTTTTACGGGTTCCGCGTCCACGGGATCAAATACCTGAAGCAATTTGTCGGGCCGGTCCCGCTGCTCGCGCCCCTGATGATCCCGATCGAGCTGATCAGCCATTTCGCGCGGGTCCTGAGTCTGTCGGTCCGTCTGTTCGGAAACATGTTCGCGGACCATCTGGTGGTGGGCATCTTCCTGTTCCTGGTCGCGCCCTTCGTCCCCATCGCGTTCATGACCCTGGGCATCCTGGTCTGCCTGGTCCAGGCCCTGATCTTCAGCATCTTGAGCACGGTCTATTTCTCGATCGCGATCTCGGAGGAACACTAAGTTAAAATGGATTTACCACAGAGGGCACAGAGGAAAACAAATTTGGGGGAATGAGAAAACACAAAAAGAATTAAGGAATTAAAATTGAAATTAAATTCTCTGTGCGCTCTGTGTCTCTGTGGTGAAGAAGGAATTGTATTTTAAAATATTGGTAAAGGAGGAATAAGATGAGGAGAAGGATGTATTTGTTTGGGGCGCTGAGCGCGGGTAGTTTGGTGTTGGCGCTGGCGGCGCACGCGCAGGAAGCGGCCGCGGCCGCGGGCGGGTTCAGCACGGCGAGCGCGATCGGGCTGTTGGCCGCGGGGATTGCGATTGCGATTGCGGCGTTCGGCGGAGCGTTGGCGCAGGGCCGGACCGCGAGCGCGACCATGGAAGGGATCGCGCGCAATCCGGGGGCCCAGCCCCAGATGTTCATGCCCTGGATCGTGAGCATGGCGCTGATCGAGTCGCTGGTCATTTACGCGCTGGTGATCGCGTTCATGATTTTGGGCAAGGTGAAGTAAAATTTTTCCCGCGGGGCTTGACTCCGCGGGAAGATTATTTATACTTCTTGCTTAAATTTATCAATATAGTCTTTATTTATCATGAAGGCATTGGATAATTACAATTAGTCATGCTTAGCCAATACATACCAATCGGGCTGATGGCCGCGCTCGGCTTCGGCATGGCCGTTTTTTTCACGCTCGCCGCGGTGCTGCTGGGGCCCCGGAAATACAGCCCGTCCAAGATGGAGCCGTTCGAGTGCGGCAACCCCAGCTCGGGCGCCCCGCACACCCGCTTCTCGATCCGGTTCTATGTGGTGGCGGTGATCTTCGTGGTGTTCGACATCGAGGCCATTTTCTTCTTCCCCTGGGCCGTGGTCTTCCGCGAACTCTCCCGGGGACCCCACCTGCAATTCCTGTTCGGGACCTTCGAGATGGGAGCGTTCCTGCTGG